>NZ_JBFUBU010000011.1:0-197961 GCF_056405595.1 Polaromonas sp. P1_G1 | reverse complement strand
GACGCGGTGCGCGCCGCGGAAGACGCCGGCGCCATGGGCACCACGCTGCACCAGCTGTTCCAGCGCTCCTTTGCCGTGGCCAAGGAGGTGCGCAGCAGCACCGAAATCGGCGCGCACAGCATCAGCATGGCGGCGGCCAGCGTGCGCCTGGCCGGCCAGTTGTTTGAGAACCTCAGCGACATCAAGGTGCTGTTTGTCGGCGCCGGCGAAATGATCGACCTCGCGGCCACCCACTTCGCCGCAAAAAACCCCAAGGCCATSGCSATTGCCAACCGCACGCTGGAGCGYGGCGARAAGCTGGCCRGCCGCTTYGGCGSSGARGTYATGCGCCTGGCCGACCTGCCCRRSCGYCTGCACGARTTYGACGCSGTSATCAGCTGYACCGCCAGYACSYTGCCCATCATYGGCCTGGGTGCMGTSGAGCGCGCCRTCAAGCTGCGCAAGCACCGCCCCATGTTCATGGTCGACCTGGCCGTGCCGCGCGACATCGAACCCGAAGTCAAGGCCCTGCCCGACATCTACCTCTACACGGTGGACGACCTGGCGCACGTGGTGCAGACCGGCAAGGACAGCCGCAAGGCCGCCGTGGCCCAGGCCGAGGTCATCATCGACGCCGGTGTGCAGAACTTCATGCACTGGCTGGGCCAGCGCCGCAGCGTGCCGCTGATCCAGCAGCTCAACGCGCAGACCGACGAATGGCGCGCCGCCGAAATCGTGCGGGCCAAGAAGCTGCTCGCCAGGGGCGAACCCATAGACACCGTGCTGGACGCGCTGACCCGGGGCCTGACCCAGAAAATGCTGCACGGCACGCTGGCCGAATTGCACGCTGGCGATGCCAGCAGCCGCGAGGCCACGGCGCAAGCCGTCTCCAGGCTGTTTTTGCGCGGCCAGCTGCCCAAGATCAAGCCCGACGACAAAGAGCGTTAGCGCCCGCCACAGCGCTGACCTCTCCTGCCGGCGTCAGCCGGCGCCCTTGTTGACGGCCTTGCGGCACCCTTTTCGGCTTTTGCAGCCCCCTCTTTCATGAAACCCTTTCTTCGCCAAACCCTGGACCGCCAGCTTCTGCGGCTGCACGAACTGGACGCCTTGCTGTCCGCCAGCGATGTGGTCAGCGACCTGGACCGTTTTCGCGCGCTGACCCGGGAGCACGCCGAAGCCAGCGTGATCGCCGAGCAGTACACGCGGCTGACCGGCCGCGAGGCCGACCTGGCCGGCGCCGAAAGCATGCTGGCCGAAGCCAGGGACGACCCCGAGATGGCCGCCATGGCCGAGGAAGAGATTGACGCGGCCAAGGCCGACATTGCCGCGATCGACGAAGCCCTGCAGCTGATGCTGATCCCCAAGGATCCTGACGACCTGCGCCCGGCCTTCGTCGAAATCCGTGCCGGCACCGGCGGCGACGAGTCGGCGCTGTTTGCCGGCGACCTGTTCCGCATGTACACGCGTTTTGCCGAGCGCAACCGCTGGCAGGTCGAGATCATCAGCGAATCGCCCAGCGAACTCGGCGGCTACAAGGAGGTGGTGCTGCGCATCGAGGGCGCCGCCGACGCCATGGGCGTGGGCGTCTACGGCAAGCTGCGTTTCGAGTCGGGCGGCCATCGCGTTCAACGCGTGCCGGCCACTGAAACCCAGGGCCGCATCCACACCAGCGCCTGCACCGTGGCCGTGATGCCCGAGCCCGACGAGGCGGTGGCCATACAGATCAACCCGGCCGACCTGCGCATAGACACCTACCGCGCCAGCGGCGCCGGCGGCCAGCACATCAACAAGACCGACTCGGCCGTGCGCATCACGCACATCCCGACCGGCATCGTCGCCGAATGCCAGGAAGGCCGCAGCCAGCACAGCAACAAGGCTCAGGCGCTCAAGGTGCTAACCGCCCGCATCCATGAAAAAGACCGCGCCGAGCGCGCCGCCAAGGACGCGGCCCTGCGCAAGGGCCTGGTCGGCACGGGCGACCGTAGCGACCGAATCCGCACCTACAACTTCCCGCAGGGCCGGCTGACCGACCACCGCATCAACCTGACGCTGTACAAGCTGCTGGCCATCATGGAAGGCGACCTGGGCGACGTGATCACCGCGCTGCAGGTGGCGCGCGGCGCCGAGCAGCTCGCCGAGCTGGAAACCGCGAACAGCGGGCTTTGAGGCGTTCGCCGTGAACCCGCCAAACTGCGCGCAAGCCCTGGCCGCCGCCCAGTCCCAAGGGCTGGATCGGCTGGACGCCCAACTCCTGCTGCTGCATGCGCTGGGCAAGCCCGGCGACGCGCGGGCCTGGTTGCTGGCGCACGACACTGATACCCTGCCGGAGCAAGCGGCTGAAGACTTCCGGGCCATGTGCCTGCGCCGGATCGCCGGGGAGCCCCTGGCTTACGTCGTCGGCTACAAGGAGTTTTTCGGTCTCACGCTGCTGGTGGACGCCCGCGTGCTGGTGCCGAGGCCCGACACTGAAACCCTGGTGGGCTGGGCGCTTGAGCGGCTGCAGGCCCCCGGCATACCGCCGGTGCCGGCGGTGCTGGACCTGGGCACGGGCAGCGGCGCCATTGCGCTGGCCATCGCGCACAGCCTGCAAACGGAGAGCCGCCAGGCCAATATCGTGGCCGTGGACGCGAGCGCGGGGGCGCTGGAGGTGGCCCGGGGTAACGCCTCCCGCCTCGGGCTGGGCCTGGATTTCCTCCAGAGCCACTGGCTAGAGGAAGTTAGCGGACACTTTCACCTGATCGTCAGCAACCCGCCTTATATCGCCAGCGCTGATCATCATCTGGAGGACTTGGCCTATGAGCCCCTGTCCGCCCTGGCCGCCGGCACCGACGGGCTGGACGATATCCGCGAAATCGTACGGCAAGCGCCCCGCCACCTGCTACCGGACGGCTGGCTGCTGCTGGAGCATGGCTACGACCAGGCCGAGGCTGTATGCAATCTGCTGGCCCAGGCGGGCTTTGCGCAAGTCCAGAGCCGGCTGGACCTGGCCGGCATCGCGCGCTGCTCGGGCGGGCTATGGGCAGGCGGGTGAGGCAGCCACGCGGGATGCGAAACGGCGGGATAATCGGCCTGTTGAATTCTGCTTCCCAGATTCCATCTAACTAAAGTCGCCTGCCCTGATACCGGGCTGGCGCGGGGCCCAAGCCCCTACCCCCACGGATTTGCAAAGGATTTCACCATGAGCACCACAGACCCCACCCAGCAACGCATCGCCGAAATCGTCAAATCCAGCGACGTGGTCCTTTTCATGAAAGGCACGGCCCAGTTTCCCATGTGCGGTTTTTCCGGCCGCGCCATCCAGGTCCTGAAGGCTTGCGGCGTGAACAAGCCCGCCACCGTGAACGTGCTGGAAGACGAGGAAATCCGCCACGGCATCAAGGAATTCAGCAACTGGCCCACCATCCCCCAGCTGTATGTGAAGGGTGAATTCATCGGCGGCTCGGACATCATGATGGAGATGTACCAGAGCGGCGAACTCCAGCAGGTGCTGGGCACACCCGCCGCCTGAGCGACCCCGGCGGCCAAGGCGCGATGCCAGCGGTACTGTCCGCCGGCCCGCCCTCTTCAAATACCGGTCAGCGCGTGTAGCCTGAGCAGGCGCCTGCGTCCACGGCACCCTTGCATTCACGCTTGAGGCGCGCAGTGCGCTGGGCGACCGTTTCACCGGAGCCCGGGATGAATTTGGCTTTACTGCCAGATTTGGCGGCTTTTTTTGATTTGGCCTTGGCGGGCTTCTCGCCCTCCGGTGCCGGTTGGGTCTGCGCCTGGGCATGGCTTGCCGCCAAAGCGACCGCCATGAGCGCAGCCAGGACGAGTCTCATCAAAGACTTGATGTTCATTTTTCGCTCCCTCTCTTTTTTGCTTTTATCAAACGCGGCTGACACCGCGCGCCTCGGCAAATTCTATTGCAGCTTGGGATCGCCGAAAACCTCGTCGTCGGGCGGCGTGTCCGCCGGAAGGCGGAAGCCCTCGCTGGCCCAGGCGCCCAGATCGATGTTTTTGCAGCGCTCGCTGCAAAAAGGGCGAAAAGGGTTGCTGGGCGCGTAAACGCTTTCGCCGCCGCAGCCCGGGCATACGACCAGCTTGACGGGTGGGGAGTCTTTTTTCGTCACAGGCATGTTTCAGGACAAGTCTGGGGGATCAATCGGAAAGGAGGCCGGTGCTTGGCGAGCCCGCGGATCAGGAACAGAGGGTCAGTTCAAACGCCGAATCGTCGGTGCTGGCATGCAGCCGGTCGTCTTCGCCGTGGCGCATGAGGCGCACCGAAACGATCAAGCGGTTGCCGCTGATTTCAGGAATCAGCCCCAGGGCGGGGTCTATCCGGAGTCGCAAAAGCTGGAAAGTGCGTCCTTGCGGCAGCGTCTGCTGGTATTGGCCGGCCGGTGCCACCACTTTTTGCGGCGCGCCGGAGTCTCGCAGCAAAGTCAACAGCACGCGTATGGACTCGGCGAGCGGAACCAGGGGTGTGATCCAGCGCTGCAAGTCCTGCTTGCGCACACCCGTCTGCAGGTGCTGCCAGGCATAGTAGGCCGGCAGGTCAAACTCGCAGGTTCCGCCCGGGATGCCGACGCGGCTGCGAATGCTCATCAGCCAGTCGTTTTCGGTCAGCGACTGGCCGGCCTTTCCGGGCAGGCTGTTCAGGGCGGAAAAGCAGCTTTCGAGCTGGCCGGTCACCTCGTCCAGGACGGCCTCCGAAATGGCCGGGTTGCCGCGGTAGCCGTTGAGGACGTGTTTCTGTTTCTCAAGGTCCTTGAGGACGTCGGTCTTGAGGTCGGCCCGCGCGCCCACGTCCATGATTTCAAAAATCGTCGTGATGGCGTAGTGGTGATCCGTCGGGCTCTCCCGCTCCACCAGTTCACCAAGGCGGCGGAACAGGTGTTCAAGTCGCAAATACGTACGTATGCGTTCGTGAAAAGGATACTCGTAAAGGATCACAGCGCTATATTTTCGTCGGCTTCAATGAGGAGGTTTGTTTGCGCATCATAGCCCGAAGCGCGCGGCAAGCCGCCGCACCTCGGCGTCCAGGGCCTCCAGCGGCAAACCGTCATTGTGCAAGCATATATCGGCGGCCGACAGTCGCTGCGCGCGGCTGGCCTGTCCGGCGATGATTTTCTCCACCGCCTCCCGGGGCCAGCCATTGCGGGCCATCACGCGGCTAACCTGGGTGGCTTCGCCGCAGTCCACGACCAGCACCTGGTCCAGCTGCTGCCGCCAGCGCCCCGACTCCACCAGCAAGGGAACGTCAAACACCACACAGGCGCAACCGGCAGCGGTGGCCTGCTCGTACTGCCGCAAGGTCTCCCGGCTAACCAGGGGGTGAACAATGGACTCCAGCCGCCGCCTGGCGGAGGGGTTGTCAAAGGCCAATTGGCGCATCCGGTCCCGGTCCATGGCGCCGTCGGTGGTGACCATCTGGCCGCCGAACTGCGCGGCGATCTCCTTCACGGCGACACCGCCGGCCGCTGTGACCGCACGGGAGATCGCATCAGCATCCACCAGCGCCGCGCCGCAAGCCACCAGGGTGCGGGCAACCGTACTTTTCCCGCTGCCTATGCCGCCCGTCAGTCCGATGCGCAAAGCTGCACGGCGCATGGCTTCACAGGCCGATAAACCGGAGGATGGATTGAGGCCCGAAGACCATGGCCGTGAAGCCGGCCCCGGCCAGGAAAGGGCCGAAGGGCACGTAGCCGCCTTCACGCAATCCGCTGGAAAACTTCATCGCAATGCCGACGGCGGCGCCGATCACGGAAGCCATCAGGATCATGGGCACCAGCGCAGGCCAGCCGAACCAGGCGCCGAGCGCGGCGAAAAGCTTGAAGTCGCCATAGCCCATGCCCTCTTTGCCGGTCACCAGTTTGAACGCCCAATACACCAGCCACAGGGAAAGGTAGCCGGCGACCGCACCCCATAAGGCCATTCCCAGAGTGACCGGGGGATTCCACTGAAGGGCGGCAACAATCAGGCCGGCCCATAGCAAGGGCAAGGTGATGTCGTCCGGCAGCAAGGTCGTGTCCCAGTCGATCACCGCCAAGGCCAGAAGCGCCGCAGAAAACCCACACCAGGCCAACGAGGTCAGCGACAAGCCCCAGCGCCACGCACAAAAGAAGAACAGGGCCCCCGTCACCGCTTCAACCATCGGGTAACGCAGGCCGTAGGGCGTGCCGCACACAGAACACTTGCCCCGAAGAAACAGGTAGCTGGCCACCGGAATGTTTTCATACCAGCGTATGACATGTCCGCAGCTGGAGCAGCGCGAACGCGGCACCAGCAAGTTGAATTTTTCGGCGGGTTCTTGTGCAGTTCCGGTCAGCTCGGCGCATTCCTGCGCCCACTGCCGCTCCATGATCTTGGGCAGGCGGTAAATAACGACGTTGAGGAAGCTGCCGATCAACAGGCCCATAAAGCCGGCCAGCAACGCATCGAATGCCGGCCCCAGACCGGTCCCCATCAAACGACTTGGCCCAGCTTGAAAATAGGCAGGTACATGGAAACCACGATCCCGCCGATCAGCGTGCCCAAGAACACGATGATGATGGGTTCCATCAGACTGGAAAGGCCGGCCACCATTTCATCGACTTCCGCTTCATAAAAGTCGGCGGCCTTGCCCAGCATGTGGTCGATGGAGCCGGATTCCTCGCCGATCGCGCACATCTGCAGCACCATGGAGGGGAACAGGTTGGCATTGCTCATGGCCGCCGTCAGGCTGGTACCCGTGGAAACTTCCTGCTGGATTCTCTCGGTGGCATCGGCATACAGTGAATTGCCGGAAGCGCCACCGACGGAATCCAGCGCCTCGACCAGCGGCACGCCTGCGGCGAACATTGTGGCGAGCGTGCGGGTCCAACGGGCGATACAGGATTTTTCGATCAGCGCACCAAACACCGGCACCTTGAGCAGGGCCCTGTCCATGAACTTCTGCATTTTCTCGTTGCGCTTCCAGGCCTGGAAGAAGAAGTAGAGCCCGCCGCCTATGCCGCCGAAAATCAGCCACCAATAGGACACAAAAAACTCGCTCATCGCAATGACGATCAGCGTGGGCGCCGGCAGATCGGCACCGAATGAGGAAAACACGTTTTTGAACGACGGGATCACAAAAATCATGATCACGGCCACCACGACAAAGGCCACCACCACCACCGAAATCGGGTACATCAGGGCCGACTTGATCTTGGACTTGATGGCTTCGGTCTTCTCCATGTAGGTCGCCAGGCGGTCCAGCAGCGACTCCAGGATACCGGCGGCCTCGCCGGCCTCGACCAGATTGCAGTAGAGCGCATTGAAATACATCGGGAATTTGCGAAACGCCGCGCTCAGCGAAGTACCGGTCTCAACGTCGGTGCGCACGTCATTGAGCAACTTGGTCACACTGGCATTGGGATTGCCGCGGCCCACAATGTCGAAAGCCTGAAGCAGCGGTACGCCGGCCTTCATCATGGTGGCCAGCTGGCGGGTGAAGATCGCAATATCCTTGGGTTTGATCGATTTGCCCGCGCGCATCTTGCGCTTCTTGATTTTGGTGGGCAGGACACCTTGGCGACGCAACGAAGACTTGACCTGGTTCTCGCCAGCGGCGCGGATCTCACCGCGAACCTGCTTGCCGCCCCGGTCCTTGCCCTCCCACTCGAAAACAAATTCCTTGATGCCCTTGGATACTGCAGTTGCCATGATGCTTTCTCGTTGTATCGACAGTCTCAGACCGCCTTGTCGCCACGCTCATGCCGCCATGCGGCGGTCGTTGAACGCGGCTGCTTAAACATTGGTGCAGCCCAGAATCTCTTCCAGCGAAGTCATGCCGAGCTTGACCTTGGACAACCCCGACACGCGCAAGCTTTTGACCCCCTCCAGCTCCGCCTGGGCCGCGATTTCCAGGGCGCTGCCGTCGCGAAGGACGATACGCTGAATCTCCTCGGAAATGGGCATAACCTGATAAACACCGACACGGCCCTTGTAACCATTTGTACACATGGAGCAGCCTACAGGCCGGTAGGGGGTCCAGGATCCGTCCACATCCTCTTCCTTGAAACCCGCATCCAGCAGTGTCTCCCGCGGAATGTCCGCTGGGGCTTTGCAATTGGGGCACAGACGTCTGGCCAGCCGCTGGGCGGTGATCAGGATCACGCTGGAAGCGATATTGAAGGGCGCAATGCCCATGTTGCGCATACGCGTCAGTGTGGTCGGCGCATCGTTGGTGTGCAGGGTCGACATGACCATGTGGCCGGTCTGCGCGGCCTTGATCGCGATATCGGCGGTTTCGAGGTCACGAATCTCACCGACCATGATGATGTCTGGATCCTGCCGCAGGAAGGCCTTGAGCGCGACCGAAAAGGTCATGCCGGCCTTGTCATTCATACTGACCTGGTTGACGCCCGGCAAGGTGATTTCAGCAGGGTCTTCGGCCGTCGCGATGTTGACGCCCGGCTTGTTGAGGATGTTCAGGCAGGTATACAGGGACACGGTCTTGCCCGAGCCAGTAGGCCCGGTCACGAGCACCATGCCGTACGGCCGCTGGATGGCGGCCATCAAACGCTCTTTTTCAACGGCCTCATAGCCGAGGGCGTCAATGCCGAGCTTGGCGCTGCTCGGGTCCAGGATACGAATGACGATTTTTTCGCCATACATGGTGGGCAAGGTGCTGACCCGGAAGTCGATGACCCGGTCCGGGCCGATCTTGAGCTTCATTTTGCCGTCTTGCGGCACGCGCTTTTCGGAGATGTCGAGCTTGGAAATGACCTTGATGCGGGCGGCCAGTTTTTCCTTGATGGCCACGGGCGGCGAGGCGATTTCGCGCAATTCGCCGTCAACCCGGAAACGCACGCGGTAGGTGTGCTCGAATGGTTCAAAGTGCAGATCGGAAGCCCGCATGCTGAAAGCATCGAGCAGCATTTTCTGGAGGAATTTGACAACCGGCGCGTCCTCGACCTCAGAGACGCTGGCCTCGCTATCCTCGGCCGTCGCGTCGGCGCTGGACTCGTCAAACTCGAAATCGTCGCCGATGATGCTTTCCATTGCCTCGGACGCGGAGGTATTGGAAACCTCCACCAGCTTGGAAAGCTTGTCGTATTCGGCAATCACCCAGTCCACGCCCATCTGGGTGGAGAACTTGATTTTTTCTGCCGCCTCCTGGTCGGAGGGGTCCGCCGTCGCCACGATCAGGCGGTTGTTCCGCTTGCTCAGGACAACAATACGGTAAGTTGTACAGATCTTGGGGTCAAGCAGTCCCTTGGGCAGACGCTGGGCGTCAATGGCCTCCAGGTCCAGCAAAGGCGCGGCAAATGCCGTGGACATGGTATGGGCCAGGTCGAACGCGGATACCGCGCCGGACCCGGTCAGCTCGGCAATAAAGCTGGTTCGCCCGCTTTGGGCCTTGCGGAAAATGTCTTCGGCGGCCTTTTGACCCAGCTTCCCCGCCACCACCAAGGCCCGTCCCAGGCCGGGCAGGGCCATGGAAGGCGGTTGGTTGATTGCGGTGTCGACAGCGGCCATGGTTCTGGGATTTAGCTCAAATAGGTATCATCGCCTATAGATTCCCGGGTGTAAATCGAAAACGCCCCCACCCCCCGGGTAGCGTTGGAAGTATGCGAAGAAACGCACACTTAAGAAAAAACCGGGCTTGGTCGGGGTGAGAGGATTCGAACCTCCGGCCTCTACGTCCCGAACGTAGCGCTCTACCAGGCTAAGCTACACCCCGCCGTCACACAACCCGTCAGGAACGCCTCTCCAGCAATTGGGAGGCCAGTTGCGTCAAAGCATTACTGTAAATGTTTTGCGGCAAGACCCGCAAGGCATTCAGCGCGCGCTGAGCTTCCACCGCGGCGGCATCGCGGGTTGCCCGCAATGCGCCTGTTTGGTGCACGATCTCGATGATCCGCGCCATCTGGTCGGTCCCGCCGGTTTCAATGGCCTGCCGGATGGTGGATCGTTCGGCCTCGCTGCCGCGTTGCATGGCGATGATCAAGGGAAGGGTTGCCTTRCCCTCCCGCAGGTCATCCCCAAGGTTTTYCCCCATTTCCGAGACATCCCCGTCGTAATCAAGCACGTCGTCGATTACCTGGAATGCCGTGCCCAGCGCCTGTCCATAGTCGGCGCAGCTCTCCTCGACGGCCGGCGGCGACTGCGCCAGCAAGGCCGCCAAGCGAGCGCTTGCTTCAAACAGCTTGGCCGTCTTGGAGCGAATTACCCTGAGATAGCCTTCTTCGGACAGTGCCGCGTCGTGCATATTCATGAGCTGCAGCACTTCCCCTTCGGCAATCACATTGGTGGCTTCGGCCAGGGTTTGCATGATGCGCATGTCCCCGGCCTCCACCATCATCTGGAAGGCCCGGGAATACAGGAAGTCGCCGACCAGCACGCTCGCGGGGTTGCCGAAGGCCTCGTTGGCGGTGGCACGGCCGCGGCGCAAGGTGGACTCGTCCACGACGTCGTCATGCAGCAAGGTCGCGGTGTGAATGAACTCCACGACGGCCGCGAGGTTGTAACGCTGGTCGCCACGGTACCCGAGGGCGCCGCACATCAGCAATAAAAGGGCTGGGCGCAACCGTTTCCCGCCGGCTGCCACAATGTAGCCCGAGACTTGGCTGACCAGGGGCACTTCGGACTTCAGGCGGCGCTCGATCACCGCGTCCATCCCGCGCATGTCGTCGGCAATCAGGGCGAGGGCTGCGGCGGTGCTTGAGGAATTGGCAGACAAAAGGCGATCCAGACGTTAAATGTGGCCCGATTATAGGAAGCCGTCCCGCCCGCCCAGGCCCGGCCGGCTCCGGAAACCGGCGCCCAAAAGCCCCAAAACAGCCAGTCTGGTCAATTTCGGGCTGCCATGCTAGAATATTGGGCTCTGCGGAAATCCGTCTGCAGAACTCAATTTACGAGGTCTTACATGTACGCGGTCATAAAAACCGGTGGCAAACAATACAAGGTTGCTACTGGAGAAAAAATTAAAGTAGAACAGATTGCTGCGGACGTAGGCCAAGAGATCGTTATTGACCAAGTATTGGCTGTCGGCACCGGCAGCACGATCACGGTTGGTACGCCCTTGGTGTCCGGCGCTACTGTTACAGTCACAGTCCTTTCGCAAGGTAGGCACGACAAGGTTCGCATTTTCAAAATGCGCCGTCGCAAGCACTACCAAAAGCGCCAGGGCCACCGGCAAAACTACACGGAACTGCAAATCGGCGCCATCGCCGGTTAAGCAGGGACGTACCAGGAGTAACGAAAAATGGCACAGAAAAAAGGCGGCGGCTCTACGCGAAACGGCCGTGATTCACAGCCCAAAATGCTTGGCGTCAAGAAATTTGGCGGCGAAGTCATCAACGCAGGCAGCATCATCGTGCGCCAGCGCGGCACCAAGTTCCATCCAGGCGTCAATGTCGGCATCGGCAAAGACCACACGCTATTTGCGCTGGTTGACGGCTCGGTCTCGTTTTCCGTCAAAGGTGCGCTGAACAAGCACACCGTGAATGTGACTCCGGCGTAAGCTGATCACTTCGATAAGTCACTTCGACTGAAACGAAGCCCCGACCTGTCGGGGCTTTTTTGTTTGTAAACTTGATCTTCGGCTCCCATCGCCCCTGGTTTAACCGCAGCACTCCATCATGAAATTCGTTGACGAAGCCTTTATTGACATTGCCGCAGGCGATGGCGGGAGTGGCTGCGTCTCCTTCAGCCATGAGAAGTACAAGGAATTCGGCGGCCCCAACGGCGGCGACGGCGGGCGCGGCGGGCATGTGTACGCGGTCGCGGACATCAACCTGAACACGCTGGTGGATTTCCGCTTTTCGCGTCGCCACGATGCCCGCAACGGCCAGCACGGCATGGGTTCGGACATGTTTGGCGCCAAGGGCGACGACGTCATCCTGAAAATGCCGGTGGGCACCATCCTGACCGATGCCGAAACCGGTGAAGTCCTTTTTGAGCTGCTGGTACCCGGCGAGCAGGTACTGATCGCCAAGGGTGGTGACGGCGGTTTCGGCAACCTGCGTTTCAAAAGCTCGACCAACCGCGCGCCGCGCAGCAAGACGCCGGGCTGGCCCGGCGAGCGCAAAAGCCTCAAGCTGGAGCTCAAGGTGCTGGCCGACGTCGGATTGCTGGGCATGCCCAACGCCGGCAAATCCACCTTCATCTCGGCAGTTTCCAATGCCCGGCCCCGCATCGCCGACTACCCCTTCACCACGCTTCACCCCAACCTGGGCGTGGTGCGGGTCGGCCCCGAACAAAGTTTTGTGGTGGCCGACCTGCCCGGCCTGATCGAGGGCGCTTCCGAAGGCGCCGGCCTGGGCCATCTTTTCCTGCGGCACCTGCAACGTACCCGCCTGCTGCTGCACATCGTGGACCTGGCCCCCTTCGACGAAGGTGTGGACCCGGTGGCACAGGCCAAGGCCATCGTCGGAGAGCTCAAGAAATACGATGAATCGCTCTATGAAAAACCGCGCTGGCTGGTTCTGAACAAGCTTGACATGGTGGACAACGACAAGCGCGCGGCCATCGTCAAGGACTTCGTCAAGCGTTTCAAATTCAAGGGCCCGGTGTTCGAGATTTCGGCCCTGACGCGCGAGGGCTGCGAGCACCTGATCAAGACCATCTACCAGCACGTCAAGCAGGTGCAGAAAAGCGAACAGCCGGTGGAAGAAATCGATCCGCGCTTCGCCCCGCTGCCCCCTGAATCGCCGGAACCGTCCTGACATCCTTGTTTTCGGCATCCCAGCCGCAGGTAGCTGCAGGGCTGCATCCGCCCCATTCCACACAACCGCTGCCGATGCCCGTGTTGACGGGAACGCAGCCTGAGAAGTACTGAACATGCAAGACAAACCAGGCTCCCCCATCCTGCGCAACGCCAGACGCATTGTGGTCAAGGTGGGGTCCAGCCTGGTCACCAATGAAGGCCGCGGGCTGGATGCGGTGGCCATCGGCCTGTGGTGCGAACAGCTGGCGGCCCTCGTCAAGGACGGGCGAGAGGTAATCATGGTGAGCAGCGGCGCCATTGCCGAGGGCATGAAGCGCCTGAACTGGAGCGCGCGCCCCAGGGCCATCCATGAGCTGCAGGCGGCCGCCGCGGTAGGCCAGATGGGCCTGGTCCAGGTCTACGAGACCAAACTGCGTGAAAACGGCATCGGCAGCGCCCAGGTCCTGCTCACACACGCCGACCTGGCCGACCGCGAACGCTACATCAACGCCCGCTCCACCCTGCTTGCCCTGCTGCAGCTCGGCGTCGTCCCCGTCATCAACGAAAACGACACGGTGGTCAACGACGAAATCAAGTTCGGCGACAACGACACGCTGGGTGCGCTGGTCGCCAACCTGGTGGAGGCCGATGCGCTGGTCATCCTCACAGACCAGAAAGGCCTGTACACCGCCGACCCGCGCAAGGACCCGGCAGCGCAGTTTGTGCACGAAGCCAAAGCCGGCGACCCGGCGCTGGAAGCCATGGCAGGGGGCGCTGGTTCCAGCATTGGCAAAGGCGGCATGATCACTAAAATCCTGGCCGCCAAGCGCGCCGCGGGATCGGGCGCGTCAACCGTGATCGCCTGGGGCCGCGAACCGCAAGCGCTGATACGGCTGACGCAAGGCGAGCCCATAGGCACACTGCTCGTGGCGCAGACCCAGAAGATGCAGGCACGCAAGCAATGGATGGCCGATCACCTGCAGATGCGCGGCTCGGTCACGGTGGACGCGGGTGCGGTGGTCAAGGTGCAAGGCGAGGGCAAAAGCCTGCTGCCCATCGGCATGACGGCGGTTCAGGGCGATTTTTCGCGTGGCGACGTCATCGCCATCCGAAGTCCCGAGGGGACGGAGATCGCGCGCGGCCTGGCCAACTATTCCAGCGCCGAAGCCCGGCTGATCTGCCGCAAGGCATCCTCGGAATTCGAGAAACTGCTGGGCTACACGGGTGAGCCCGAAATGGTCCACCGCACCAACCTCGTATTGACCCGCTAGCTCTGCGTGGGTGATCGGCAAGTCGGCCGATATTAATCGGCCATCCGGTAGTTCGGGTTTTTCAAGCGCCTGACCAGCACATCGACCGAGGTCGCGGGCGCCGCGCTGTCGCAGGCACCGGCCCGGGCAAAGCGCAAGGCATGCTTGGACGGCATGTTTTCAAACAGCGAACGCCACTCCGGATTGCTAACGTGCGTCCATTTCCCGTCCGCTGATTGGCGCGCATAGGTTTTGAATTCGCCGGTTGAGCAGCGTATGCCTTCATACATCACATTGCGGGCGCCGCTGGCATTGGACGCCACCATGACATAGCGCACGACCCCATCCTTTGGGGAAATGCTGAGGGCGGCCGGGTCCACGCCGTACACCAGCTGGGAATTGGGCGAGACCTCGAACGTGATCAGCTTCTTGACGTCAAACGCCGGTGGCGGCGGTGTCTCGATTTCCTTCCAGTCGGCGGGATCCTCCAGCACGTACGTCTGGGCCTGCGCCGGGCCAGGGACGTTAAGCGCCATCAGGAATAACGAGGCCAGAATGGCCGAGGAGAATTTCATGGTTTTGGAATGATGGGATCCGCGCCCAGACTGGTTTGCGGATCAGGTTCAAAGGTGGCGCCGGGTGGCAATTCAAAAGAGGCACCCGGCCTGATCTGCGCGTGGAAAGACTCGCCAGCAGTATGGAATCCGCCCTCGCCGGGCGAGCCCGCGTGGTCGCGCTGGTGCAGGCCGCCGCGCAGGTAGCGGTTGCGATGGTCGGGGCGCGGCTCGGCCCGGTTGTCCGTGCGCGGCACAAACCGTGAGAGCTCGGTCAGCGCCATCTCATAGACGCCGCGCTTGAACTCGACCACCACGTCCAGCGGCACCCAGTAGTCGTTCCAGCGCCAGGCATCGAACTCGGGATGGTCGGTGGCGCGCAGGTTCAGGTCCCAGTCGTGGCCGACCAGCTGAAGGAGAAACCAGATTTGTTTCTGGCCTTTGTAATGTCCGCGCGCATCGCGGCGGATGAACCGGTCAGGCACCTCATAGCGCAACCAGTCTCGGGTTCGGGCCAGCACATTCACATGCTGCGGCAACAGCCCCACTTCTTCATGCAACTCGCGGTACATGGCCTGCTCGGGATTTTCGCCCCGATCAATGCCACCCTGCGGAAATTGCCACGAGTGGGTACGGATACGTTTGCCCCAAAATACCTGACTTCTCTGGTTGAGCAAGATGATGCCGACGTTGGGCCTAAAGCCGTCCCGGTCAAGCATAATCAAACCTCAAATTTTTTAAACTGAGTCCATTATGCACAGCGAAGGCCCCAGCGCCAAGCGCACGGCGGGCTGCAGCACCTTTTCCCCAATTTTCCCACCCGGAATCCCCGAAAACCGCCCATGAAAGCCTCCCAGTTCTTCATTTCCACCCTCAAGGAAGCCCCTGCCGATGCGGAAGTCGTCAGCCACCAGCTCATGATGCGGGCCGGCATGATCAAGAAACTGGGCGCCGGCGTTTACAACTACATGCCCATGGGCCTGCGAGTGATCCGCAAGGTTGAAGCCATCGTGCGCGAGGAAATGAACCGCGCCGGCGCCGTCGAGATGACCATGCCGGTGATTCAGCCGGCAGAGCTCTGGCAGGAAACCGGCCGCTTTGAAAAAATGGGCCCCGAGCTGCTGCGAATCAAGGACCGCCACGGCCGCGACTTCATCGTCCAGCCGACCAGCGAAGAAGTCGTCACCGACGTGATGCGCCAGGACATCAAGAGCTACAAGCAGCTGCCGAAGAACCTGTACCAGATCCAGACCAAGTTCCGCGACGAGCGCCGGCCGCGCTTCGGCCTGATGCGCGGGCGCGAGTTCATCATGAAGGATGCCTACAGTTTCGACCGCGACCAGGCCGGCGCCAAAACCAGCTACCAGGTCATGGCGGCCGCCTACCGCAAGATTTTTGACCGCTTCGGCCTGACCTACCGCGCGGTCGCCGCCGACAGCGGCGCCATAGGCGGCGACCTGAGCGAGGAATTCCAGGTGATYGCYGCCACCGGCGAAGACGCCATCGTCTACTGCCCCGGCAGCGACTACGCCGCCAATATGGAGAAGGCCGAGGCGCTGCCGCCCCAAGGTGCGCGCAAGCCGGCGTCGCAGGCCATGGCCAAGACGTCCACCCCCGGCAAGGCCACCTGCGCCGCCGTAGCCGAACTGCTGGGCATCCCGCTGAACACCACCGTGAAGTCGCTGGTGATGGCCACCGACGAACTTGACGAGACGGGCAAGGTCGTGAAATCGCAGGTCTGGCTGCTGCTGCTGCGCGCCGACCACGAGATGAACGAAGTCAAGGTCGGCAAGGTGCCGGGCCTGGCGGATTTCCGCTTCGCCACCCTGCCCGAGATTGAAGACCACTTCGGCTGCAAACCAGGTTACCTCGGCCCGCTGAATTTGAAGAAGCCCGTCAAGCTGGTGGTCGACCGCGAAGTCGCCGCCATGGCCGACTGGGTGTGCGGCGCCAATGAGGCCGATTTCCACATGACCGGCGTCAACTGGGGCCGCGACCTGCCCGAGCCCGAACTCGTGGCCGACATTCGCAACGTGGTGGCGGGCGATCCGTCGCCGGACGGCAAGGGAGCGCTGGTGATAGAGCGTGGCATCGAAGTCGGCCATGTCTTCTACCTCGGCACCAAATACAGCCGGGCCATGAACGCCACCTTCCTGGGTGAAAACGGCAAGCCGCAGTTCATGGAGATGGGTTGCTACGGCATCGGCATCACGCGCCTGCCGGCCGCGGCCATCGAGCAGAACCACGACGAACGCGGAATCATCTGGCCCGACGCCATTGCCCCCTTCACCGTGGTGCTGTGCCCCATCAGCCCCGACCGCTTCCCCGAAGTCRAAGCGGCCGCCAACAAACTTTACGGCGAACTGCTCGCGGCCGGTGTGGACGTGATCCTGGACGACCGTGGCGAGCGGCCCGGCGCCATGTTCGCCGACTGGGAACTGATAGGCGTGCCGCACCGCGTCACCATCGGCGACCGCGGCCTGAAAGACGGGCAACTCGAATACCAGCATCGCCGCGACGCGGCCTCCAGCAAAATAGACGTTGCCGGCGCCTTCGACTTCCTCAAGGGAAAGCTGGCGCTTTGACGTTTCCATGGTTTCCGTGCGCTCATTGACCATGTTCGCATCCGGTGCCGCCCCGGCAAAGGCGCAGGGGCTCTCCCGCCGAAGCTGCCTGCTGGCCTTGCCGATTGCCTGCAGCCCGCTGCTGCTGGAGCGGCAGGCGCATGCCGGCGCGCAGATCGAAGAGCCCTTGATCGATTCAGTGCGCACCGCGCTGAGCTCGGCCATCGCCAACCAAGCCCCTCCCGTGCCCGAGTTCAAGGACACGGAAAGCCGCCTGACCTACCTGCGCTGGCTGGGTGCCATGAGCGACCGCCTCAAGAAGAAAAAACCCGAGTGGCAGATCCGCAAGGAATTTTTGCAAACCGTCTGGTATGAGAGCAAACGCGCCGGGCTGGACACCACGCTGGTGCTGGGCCTGATCCAGGTCGAAAGCAACTTTCGCAAGTTCGCGGTCAGCAATGTCGGCGCGCGCGGCTACATGCAGGTCATGCCCTTCTGGACGCGCGTGATCGGGGACGGCGACCCCGGCAAGCTGTTCCACATGCAGACCAACCTGCGCTTCGGCTGTGTGATCTTGCRCCACTACCTGGACAGGGAGCGCGGCGACCTCTTCCTGGGCCTGGGCCGCTACAACGGCTCACGCGGCAAATCGCCCTACCCCGACGCGGTGCTGGGCGCAAGCAAGAACTGGGTGTTTGCCGGCTGAGGCAAGGCGGGAAAGCCAGGCCAGGTCAGCAGGTCGCGCCGGCAAAGCCCCGTTCTTCGGCAAACCAGGCCAGCACCGGCACTGTGCCCGGCAAGACGGGTTCCACGCTGACCGGCAGCGATTGCCAGGCATAAGACTGGCCCTCGTGCATCTGCAGCTCACCAGTCCACTCGAACACCTTGCAGAAATTCAGGCGCACCAGCGCATGCGGGTAATCGACCATCTCGACCTTCCAGGGACGGATCGCACCTATGGTCACGCCGATTTCTTCCTGAAGCTCGCGGCGCAGCGCGGTTTCAACGCTTTCGCCCGGCTCCAGCTTGCCGCCCGGAAATTCCCAGTAGCCTTCGTAGACCTTGCCGGGAGGGCGGGATGTCAGCAGGAAGTCGCCATCGGGGCGAATCAGGACACCCACCGCGACATCAACCACCTTGCGGTCCGCGCCGCCCTCGCGCGGCCGCTCACCGTCGGCGACCAGCACGCTCATGTCGAATGGTCCGGGGCCTGGTCGCTCGCGTCGGGTGACGCGGCGACGGAAGCGCCCGGCCGCTCGTAGGCGGCAATGGCCGGCGCCGTCACGGGCCGGCTGGCACTGTCGCGGCCGGCAWAGTCGCGGGCAAACTGATAGGCCACGCGGCCGCTGCGCGAGCCGCGCTCCAGCGCCCAGACCAGCGAAGCCGGTTTTGCCGCCGCAATCGCATCCGGGCCCACGCCGAAAGACGAGAGCCACTGCGCGACGATGGTCAGGTATTCGTCCTGGCTGAAGGGGTAAAAACTGACCCAGAGGCCGAAGCGTTCGGACAGCGAAATCTTCTCTTCAACCACTTCACCGGGATGCACTTCACCGTCTTCGCTGCGGGTGTAGGTGAGGTTTTCCGTCATGTACTCGGGCAGCAGGTGGCGCCGGTTGCTGGTCGCGTAGATCAGCACGTTGGGCGTGGCCGCCGCGACAGAACCATCCAGGATGGACTTGAGCGCCTTGTAGCCCGGCTCGCCTTCCTCAAAACTCAGGTCGTCGCAAAAGATGATGAATTTCTCGGGCAGGCCGGAAACCACATCGACGATGTCCGGCAGGTCGATCAGGTCGGCCTTGTCGACTTCAATCAGGCGCAGGCCGCGTGACGAATACTCGTTCAGGCAGGCCTTGATCAGCGAGGACTTGCCGGTGCCGCGCGCGCCCGTCAGCAGCACGTTGTTGGCGGGCTTGCCGAGCACGAACTGCTCGGTGTTGCGCTTGATCTTTTCCTTCTGGTCCTCGATTTCCTTGAGGTCACCGAGGCTCATGTTGCCGATGTGCCGCACCGGCTCCAGCGAGCCGTGGCCGGAACTGCGCTTGCGGTAACGGTAGGCGATCGAGGCGCTCCAGTCCGGTGCGGCCAGGGGCTGCGGCAGCACGGATTCGATCCGCGCCATCAGGGACTCGACGCGGGCGATCAGGCGCTCAAACTGCTCGTTCATGCGGGCTCAGCTTCGGTAATCGGCGTTGATCTTGACGTAGTCGTAGGAAAAATCGCAGGTCCAGACGGTGTCGGCCGCCGTGCCGCGGCCCAGCACCACGCGCACCGTGATCTCGCTTTGCTTCATCACGCGCTGGCCGTCGGCCTCGACATAGCCCGGGTGCCGGCCGCCGTTCTTGGCCACCAGCACTTCGTCCAGGTACAAATCGATTTTCGTCTGGTCCAGATCGTCAATGCCCGCATAACCGACCGCCGCGAGAATGCGGCCCAGGTTGGGATCGCTGGCGAAGAACGCGGTTTTCACCAGCGGCGAATGGGCGATGGCGTAAGCCACCTTGCGGCATTCCTCACCGTTCTTGCCGCCCTCAACCTGGATAGTCATGAACTTGGTCGCGCCTTCGCCGTCACGCACGATGGCCTGCGCCAGCTGCCGGGCGATGTCCATCATGGCTGCTCGCAAGGCCTGGCCGTCGGCGCTGTCCAGCGAGGTCACGGGCGCGTGGGCGGCTTTATTGCTGGCCACGACCACAAAAGAATCGTTGGTCGAGGTGTCGCCGTCCACCGTCACGCGGTTGAACGAGCCTTCCGCCAGTTCCCGGGCCAGCTGCGCCATAAGCGGCTGGGCCACGCAGGCGTCGGTGGCCATAAAACCCAGCATGGTGGCCATATTGGGCCGTATCATGCCGGCGCCCTTGCTGATGCCGGTGATGGTGACTTYGGCGCCCGAAAGCTTGATGCGTTTGGAAAAAGCTTTGGCCACCGTGTCAGTGGTCATGATGGCTTCAGCCGCATTGCCCCAGTTGTTTTCTTTCGCGTCAGCCAGCGCGGCCGGCAGGCCCGCCGCGATGCGGTCGTTGGGCAGCGGCTCCATGATGACGCCGGTGGAAAACGGCAGGACCTGTTCGGGCGCGAGGTCCAGCAGGCGGGCCAGCGCGATGCAAGTGGCGTGCGCTCGGCTCAGGCCGTCGTCACCGGTGCCGGCATTGGCATTGCCGGTGTTGATGACCATGGCACGTATGCCCGCCGTCATGCCGCCGTTCTTCGAAAGGTGTTCGCGGCAGATCTGCACGGGCGCCGCGCAAAAGCGGTTCTGCGTGAAGACAGCCCCTACAGACGCGCCCTCGTCGAGCAACAGCACCGAAAGGTCCTTGCGATTCGCTTTGCGTATACCCGCTTCGGTGATGCCCCAGCGCACGCCGGGAACAGGGTGGAGGTCCGCGGCGAGCGTGGCGACCAGATTGACGGGCATGTGTTAACTCCGGAAAACCAGTGTGGGTGCGTGGAAAACGTCCAGTTCGAACTTGCGCTCAGTTCAGCTGGCCGTGGCAGTTCTTGTATTTTTTACCCGAACCGCAAGGGCACGGGTCGTTGCGGCCGACACGGGGCATGTCGCCGACCGGCACAGCCGGTGCGCGGCGCTGCGATTCCTCGTCCACCGTCGTTTCCACGCCGCCGGTTTCGGTGGGCGCCGTGTAGGTGACGTTGGCGATGTTTTCGGCGCGGTTCTCCATTTCCTCGGCCGCCTGCTCGAGCTGTTCGCCCGACTGGATCTTGACCGTCATCAGGACCTTGGTGACCTCGTTCTTTACGCTGTCGAGCAGCTGGCCGAAGAGCTCAAAAGCCTCGCGCTTGTATTCCTGCTTGGGCTGCTTCTGGGCGTAGCCGCGCAGGTGAATGCCCTGGCGCAGGTAATCGAGGGCGCTCAGGTGCTCGCGCCAATGGCTGTCGATGCTTTGCAGCAGGACCACGCGTTCGAACTGCGTGAAGTTTTCTTCACCGATTTTCTCAACCTTGTCGGCGAAAGCGGCATTGGCGGCCGCGATGACCTTTTCAACCACTTCTTCATCGGTGATGGCCGTGGCGGCTTCCAGTTCCTGGCGCAGCGGCAGTTCGATCTGCCACTCCTCGCGCAGCACGTTCTCAAGCCCGGGCACGTCCCACTGTTCTTCGACGCTTTCAGCCGGCACATACTGCCGCGCCAGGTCGGTGAAGCAGCCTTCGCGCAGGGAGGCGATCTGCGCCTGCAGGCTGGCGGCGTCCATGATGTCGTTGCGCTGCTGGTAGATCACCTTGCGCTGGTCATTTGCGACGTCATCGTATTCGAGCAGCTGTTTGCGGATGTCGAAATTGCGCGCCTCGACCTTGCGCTGGGCCGACTCGATGCTGCGGGTGACGATGCCGGCTTCGATCGCCTCACCGTCGGGCATCTTGAGCCGCTCCATGATGGCCTTGACGCGGTCGCCCGCGAAGATGCGCATCAGCGGGTCGTCCAGGCTCAGGTAGAAGCGTGAGGAGCCGGGGTCGCCCTGGCGGCCGGAACGGCCGCGCAGCTGGTTGTCAATTCGGCGCGATTCATGGGCGATTTCCGCCTCCTTAGCGGCGGCATCCAGCGCCTCGTCCGCTTCAACCGCTTCAATCAGCTTTTCAACGTTGCCGCCCAGCACGATGTCGGTGYCGCGGCCCGCCATGTTGGTGGCGATGGTGATCATTTTCGGGCGGCCTGCCTGGGCGATGATGTCAGCTTCGCGGGCATGCTGCTTGGCGTTGAGCACTTGGTGCGGCAGGTCTTCCTTGATCAGCAGCTGGTCGATGATCTCGGAGTTTTCGATCGAGGTCGTACCGACCAGCACGGGCTGCCCGCGCTCATAGCATTCGCGGATGTCCCTGATGGCGGCTTCGTATTTTTCGCGCGTGGTCTTGTAGACGCGGTCCAGCTGGTCATCGCGGCGGCTCACGCGGTTGGGCGGGATCACCGTGGTTTCGAGGCCGTAAATTTCCTGGAATTCGTAGGCTTCCGTGTCGGCGGTGCCTGTCATGCCGGCCAGCTTGGTGTAGAGGCGGAAGTAGTTCTGGAAGGTGATGGACGCCAGGGTCTGGTTCTCGGCCTGGATCTGCACGCCTTCCTTGGCTTCGACGGCCTGGTGCAGTCCGTCGCTCCAGCGGCGTCCCGACATCAGGCGGCCGGTGAACTCGTCAACGATCACGACTTCGCCGTCCTGCACCACGTAATGCTGGTCGCGGTGGTACAGCAGGTTGGCGCGCAGGGCCGCATACAGGTGATGCATCAGCGAGATGTTGGCCGGATCGTACAGCGTGGCGCCTTCTGGAATCAGGCCCAGGTTGAACAACAGGCGCTCGGCGCTCTCATGGCCCTGCTCGGTCAGGAACACCTGGTGGCTTTTTTCGTCGATGGTGAAGTCGCCGGGCTTGGTCACGCCTTCGCCGGTGCGCGGGTCGGCCTCGCCCTCCTGGCGCGTCAGCATGGGGACGATCTTGTTCATCGCCAGGTACATCTCGGTGTGGTCTTCGGCCTGACCGCTGATGATGAGCGGCGTGCGCGCCTCATCGATCAGGATGGAGTCGACCTCGTCGACGATGGCGTAGTTCAGGCCGCGCTGGACGCGGTCCGCCACTTCGTAGACCATGTTGTCGCGCAGGTAGTCGAAACCGTACTCGTTGTTGGTGCCGTAGGTGATGTCGGAGCCGTAGGCGGCCTGCTTTTCCTCGCGCGACATATTCGGCAGGTTGATGCCCACCGTCAGGCCCAGGAAGTTGTAGAGCTTGCCCATCCAGCGTGCGTCGCGGCTGGCCAGGTAGTCGTTGACCGTGACCACGTGGACGCCCTTGCCCGTCAAGGCATTGAGGTAGACCGGCAGCGTGGCGGTCAGGGTCTTGCCCTCACCCGTACGCATTTCGGAAATTTTGCCGTTGTGCAGCGACATGCCGCCCAGCATCTGCACGTCGAAGTGGCGCATCTTCATGATGCGTTTGCTGCCCTCCCGCACCACCGCGAAAGCCTCGGGAAGAATGGCATCGAGTTCCTCGCCAGCGGCTACCCTGGTTTTGAACTCCTGGGTTTTGGCGCGCAGTTGGTCGTCGTCAAGCTTTTCGTACTGGGTCTCCAGCGCATTGATGCGTTCTACGGTTTTGCGGTAGGTTTTGAGCAGCCTGTCATTGCGGCTGCCGAAAATTTTGGTCAGGATGTTGGAAGCCATAAATGCGAGGCCGCCTTGACCGCTCCCCATGAGCTGGCAATGCGGCCGAAATCCCTTATTGAGTACGGAACCTAGGTGCGGGCGCCATCAGTGAGTTCAACTGGGCCCAAACTTCTGATTTTAACTCTGCCAGGGGAGCTGCACGGCTATCCGGGATAAAACCGCCATCGGGCCTGAAAAGCCATGCACACGCGCATGGCGGGCGTACCGCCTAGTGGGGGCGCGGCAATTGCGCGGCCTGTGCCTGCGCGGGAGCGGGAGTCCGCGCGGCAGCCGATGCCACCATGGGCCCGGGCAGTTTCTGTCCTGCGGTCAGGAATTTCTGCGGATCCTGGAAAACGCCCTGGACCAGCACCTCGAAATGCAGGTGCGGGCCGGTGGACCGGCCGGTGGTGCCGACTTCGGCGATCTTCTGGCCGCGCTTGACCAGGTCGCCCTTTTTGACCAGCACGCGCGAGGCATGGGCATAGCGCGTGACGAGCTCATTGCCGTGGTCGACTTCGACCATGTTGCCATAGGCCGGGTGGTATTCCTGCGTGACCACGACGCCGCCCGCGGCGGCCAGGATGGCCGTGCCCGGTTCGGACGGGAAGTCGAGCCCGGTATGCAGCGCGGAGCGTCCGTTCATCGGGTCTATGCGCCAGCCGAAAGGCGAGCCGAGGTTGCCCCCTGCCACGGGCTCCTGGGTAGGCACCATCATTTTCTTGATCTTTTGGTCGAAGAGGCGCGACTCCATCACGGTCATCAGATCGACCCGCTGATCAGTGAGTTTGTCCAGGTCCGCCAGCGTGGCTTGCAGTTCTTCCATGGTCAGCGAGGGGCCGGCCACCAGTGCACCGCCGCGGCCGGGCGCGACTTTGATGTCATTGGGATTGACGCCGGCCAGGCCGGACACCCGCTCGCCGAGCGCCTCGAGCTGCATCATCTTGGCCTGCATCTCGCCGACCCGCTTGGCCATCACGTCGAGGTTTTCACGCATGAAACGGTCGCGCTGGTCGAATTCGTCCTTGACCATGAGTTTGACCAGCGAGCCTACGACCGGCCATCCCTCGCGGGCACCCTTGAGAAACACCCAGTGGTAGAGCCCGGCAGCCACAAGCATCAGCGCCAGCGCGGCGACAAAGCCCGCCAGGACCAGTTTTGTCCCGCTTAAATAGATGGCCCGACTTTTCGCCAGCCACGCATCCGTGATAATCAAGTGCACTTGTCTACCTCTTTAAAAGCTTGCGCTCACCAGGCCGAGCACCGTCCATCATGACCTCCGACCGGCGCCTTCCGCAGGCGCTCTCCGTTTATCAGGCCGCCGGGAATTCACCCTCCCTGGCACGGCTGACTGAACTCGTCCAGGAGTCCAGCGACAGGCTCAAGGCGATCGAGCCGCTGTTGCCGGAAGCCTTGCGGCCGGCGGTCCAAGCCGGGCCCATCGACGGCGAAACCTGGTGCCTGCTGGTCAACGGCAACGCGGCCGCCGCAAAAATCCGCCAATTGCTCCCCTTGATCCAGACCCGCCTTATAGGCAAAGGTTGGAAGGTTACCTCAATCCGACTCAAGATCCTAATAAGGAAAAAGTAGTAGCCAGTTTCTTCAATAACGGCAAGGCGACATGAAAGATAAAGCTCCTGCCTGACGGCTCGCTACAAAATTGGTAGCGTATGGTACCCACGTTGCATGGGGAAGGCAAGAATCGTGGGAAATGGTGCCGCTTGTCGGAATCGAACTGACGACCTACCGCTTACAAGGCGGTTGCTCTACCAACTGAGCTAAAGCGGCGCGAGGCTATTTTACTTGACCCGTTTCAGCGAAGGCCGCGCACGCGGCGGCTTGGGGGGTTCGGGACTGTCGGGGCCGCCGTCTTCCGCATCCGGGGCACTATCAGGCACCAGTTGCATGATCTTTCCGTCGGAATCCGCCGGACCATGCTGCGCCGGCACGGAAGCCGGTGATGCCGCAGCCGCAGGCGCCGTCAGGCCGGCATCGCTCCCCGCCTCGGCACCGGGAACCGGGCCGGCGGCAACGGGCGCCACCATGGGAAAAGCCATGCCCTGCCCGTTTTCACGGGCATAGATGGCGATCACATGGCTGATGGGCACCATGATTTCCCGGGCGCTGCCGGCAAAACGTGCCTTGAACTCGATGAAATCATTGCCCAGCTTGAGCGACGAAGTCGCGTCAAAGCTGATGTTGAGCACGATTTCATTGTTCTTCACGTACTCGCGCGGCACCTGCACGGTGTCATCCACCGACACGGCCACATAAGGCGTGAAGCCGTTGTCGGTGCACCAGTCGTAGAGCGCCCTTATCAAGTAGGGGCGCGTCGACGTGGCGTCCAGGGCGTTCATGAATTCAGCCAAACTGCTTGTCCGGAAATCGGGCTATGAAATTACTTGCGCATGACCTTTTCGGACGGCGTCAGCGCCTCGATGTAGGCCGGGCGCGAAAAGATGCGTTCAGCATACTTGAGCAGCGGCGCGGCATTCTTCGACAGGTCGATGTCGTAGTAATCCAGGCGCCACAGCAGCGGAGCGATAGCCACATCCAGCATGGAGAAATTGTCGCCCAGCATGAACTTGTTCTTCAAGAAGATGGGCGCCAGCTGCGTCAGGCGGTCGCGGATGTGCGAGCGGGCCTTTTCCAGCGCTTTTTCGTTGCCCTTGGACGCGCGCGATTCCAGCGTGCTGACGTGGACAAACAGCTCTTTCTCGAAGTTCAGCAAGAAGAGGCGAACGCGTGCGCGGTCGACCGGGTCGCCGGGCATCAGTTGCGGATGCGGGAAGCGCTCGTCGATGTACTCGTTGATGATGTTCGACTCATACAGAATCAAATCGCGCTCGACCAGAATGGGCACCTGGCCGTAGGGATTCATCACGTTGATGTCTTCGGGCTTGTTGTACAGGTCGACATCGCGGATTTCGAAGTCCATGCCTTTTTCAAACAACACAAAGCGGCAGCGGTGCGAGAAGGGGCAGGTTGTGCCTGAATAAAGGACCATCATGGTGCGGAACTCCTAAATACAAAGGAGTGGATACATATAAAAAGCATCCACTCCAGAAGGTGCCGGGAACAAGGCCCCGGCGAAAAATTACTTGACGTCTTTCCAGAACGCCGCATTCAGGCGCCAGGCGACAAAGGTCAAGCCGAGAAGGAAAATCAGCACCCAGACACCGACACGGATACGGGTGTTCTGGGCCGGCTCACCCATCCACTGCAGGTAGCCCACGAGGTCGCCCATGGCCTGGTCGTACTGCAACGGCGTCATGGTACCGGGCGTGACCTGGGTCCAACCTTTGAAAATCGCGACCTTGTGGCCGTGCTCTTCCTTTTCTTCGTACACGGGTGTGCGCACACCCTGCAGTTCCCAGAGCACGTGCGGCATGGCAACGCTGGGGAAAGCCAGGTTGTTCCAGCCCGTGGCCTTGGTTTCGTCGCGATAGTAGGTGCGCAGGTAAGTGTAGAGGTAGTCGGCGCCGGTACCGCCGGCGCCGGCGCGCGAGCGTGCGATCACGGTGAGGTCTGGAGGATTGCCGCCGAACCATTCCTTGGCCTGTTTCGGGTCGATCGCGGCCTTCATGGTGTCGCCCACTTTTTCAGTGGTGAACAGCAGGTTGTCCTTGATTTCCTTGTCGGTCAGGCCGATGTCTTTCAGGCGGTTGAAACGCATGAAGGCAGCGGAATGGCAGTTCAGGCAGTAATTGACGAACAGCCTGGCGCCGTTTTGCAGGGAACCCAGGTCGTTGGTGTTATTGGGTGCTTTGTCCCAGGCAATACCGCCTTCGGAGGCATGTGCACCGGTCACCAAACCAATGGCCGCGATCAGGGAAAAAATCAGTTTTTTCATTGTTGTTATCTCCTGCTTAGTGGCCGTGAAAAACGATACGGTCAGGCGGCGTCTTGGCAGCCCCCTGGCGGCTCCACCACGGCATCAAAAGGAAGAAACCAAAATAGAACAGGGTGCCGAGCTGGGACACACGCTCACCGATGGCCGACGGCGGCTGCACGCCCAGGTAGCCGAGCACCAGGAAATTGACGACAAAGATGCCGTACATGTATTTGTGCCAGTCAGGGCGATAGCGGATGGACTTGACCGGGCTGTGGTCCAGCCAGGGCAGGAAGAACAGAATGATGACCGCGCCGCCCATCACCACCACGCCCCAGAACTTGGCGTCAATGCCTTTGACCATCATGCCCCAGAGTTCACCAAGGAAAGGCACGCCGGCCAGCGGTGCGGCCAGCGCATCGAGGCCCTTGGCGATGCCGGTACCAACGGATGGCAGGATCAGGCCGACCCAGTTGGCGATGGAAGGCAGCAAACCCAGCAGCAAAGCCGCGCCAATAGCGACGACCAGCACTGCAGGCTTGAAAATGCCCTTGAGTTTGCGGCCGGCGAGCACTGCGGAGACGATCGCGATGATGCCCAGTGCGCCCGCCATCTCGCCGGTGATGGCGCGCAGCATCGAGTAGTAAGGCGTGAAATACCAGACCGGGGCGATGTGCGCCGGCGTCTTCAGCGGRTCGGCCGGGATGAAGTTGTTGTACTCSAGGAAGTAGCCGCCAAACTCGGGCGCGAAGAAGATGATCGCCGAGAAGATCATCAGGAACATGCTCACGCCAAAAATATCATGCACCGTGTAATAGGGATGGAAGGGGATGCCGTCCACCGGGTGGCCTGCAGCGTCCTTGGGCGCATTCGGGCCCTTGATCTCGACGCCGTCGGGGTTGTTGGAGCCGACTTCGTGCAGCGCGATGATGTGCGCGGCCACCAGGCCCAGCAGCACGAGCGGCACGGCGATCACGTGGAACGCGAAGAAACGGTTCAGCGTGGCGTCGCCCACCACGTAGTCGCCGCGGATCAGCAGCGCGAGGTCAGGACCGATGAAGGGAATCGCGGCAAACAGGTTGACGATCACCTGGGCGCCCCAGTAGCTCATCTGGCCCCATGGCAGCAGGTAGCCCATGAAGGCTTCGGCCATCAGGCACAGGAAAATCGCGCAGCCGAAAATCCAGACCAGCTCGCGCGGCTTGCGGTAGCTGCCGTAGAGCAGGCCGCGGAACATGTGCAGGTAAACCACCACGAAGAAGGCCGAGGCGCCCGTCGAGTGCATGTAGCGGATCAGCCAGCCCCAGGGGACGTCGCGCATGATGTATTCGACCGAGCCGAAAGCCAGCGCGGCGTCGGGCTTGTAGTTCATCGTCAGGAAGATGCCGGTCACGATCTGGATGACCAGCACCAGCATGGCCAGCGAGCCGAAGATGTACCAGAAGTTGAAGTTCTTCGGTGCGTAGTACTCGCTCATGTGCTCTTTGTAGAGCTTGCTGGCGGGAAACCGGTTGTCGACCCAGTTCATCGCCTTGGCGGCGAGCGGGGCATCGGGGGAAATTTCTTTGAATTCAGCCATAACTGATCCTGGTTCGGTGGGGTTCTTTGGCAAGCGCCGGATAGGTGCGTCTGGGTGTCGGCAGCTATCTGGCGCTGGCTACAGGGTCTTGTGAAGGAGCTCGGGGAACAAAGCGCCTTCAGGCCTTCTTGTCTTCACCAATCAGCAACCGGGTGTCTGACAGGTACATGTGCGGAGGGACTTCGAGGTTATCGGGCGCGGGCTTGTTCTTGTAGACGCGGCCGGCCATGTCGAAGGTCGAGCCGTGGCAGGGGCACAGGAAGCCGCCGGCCCAGTTGTCGGGCAACGAAGGCTGCGCGCCGGGCTGGAACTTGTCGGAAGGGGAGCAACCCAGGTGCGAGCAGATACCGACGACGACCAGCGTTTCGGGCTTGATGGAGCGGTTTTCGTTGCGTGCGTAGGCGGGGGTCAGTTCGTCGGGCTTGCGCTCGGACTTGGGATCGGCCAGCAGGGCATCAACCTTGGGCAGTTCGGCGAGCTGTGCGGGCGTGCGTTTGATGATCCAGACCGGCTTGCCGCGCCATTCCACCGTGATTTTTTCACCGGGCTTGACGTCGGAAATATCGACTTCGACGGCGGCGCCGGCGGCTTTGGCTTTTTCGGAGGGCTGGAACGTGCTGACAAAGGGAACAGCGGTGGCGAGGGCGCCTGCGCCGCCCACCGCACAGGTGGTCACCAGCCAGTTTCTTTTATCTTTGTCTACGGGAGCGCCGTGCGGCACACCATTCACGCTTGCTTCGCTTGCTTGGGTCATGAGAGTCCTTCAAGAACTGGCTTGAAATAGGCATAGTGGGGTCAACCCGCAATTGTAGCGGAGCGCGATGCCGGTTTTCAAGGCAAGCGGCCGTATCCCGGTGGCCCGAAGCTACGCCGCGGCGTGCTGTCTGCCTGTTTTTTAAGCACCATCCGGATTGCACATACTTTGTTTCAAGCCGGGCCCGCGCGCGGGCCGCGCCGGCAGGCCCAGCCTTGATAATGTTTTTTCCAACAAGAGGAGAGACTTCATGGGAATGATGCAGGAATTCAAGGAATTTGCCGTCAAGGGCAACGTGGTCGACCTGGCCGTCGGCGTGATCATTGGCGCGGCCTTCGGCAAGATCGTGGACGCCGTGGTGAGCGACCTGATCATGCCGGTGGTGGGCCTGGTCTTCGGCAAGCTGGATTTTTCCAGCATGTATGTGCTGCTGGGCAACGTGCCTGCCGGCACCGACATGTCGCTGGACGCGCTGCGCAAGGCCGGCGTGCCGGTCTTCGCTTACGGCCACTTCCTGACCGTGACCGTCAACTTCGTCATCCTGGCCTTCATCATTTTCCTGATGGTCAAGCAGATCAACCGCCTCAAGCGCAGCCACGAAGCCGCGCCAGCGCCGGCGGCAACCCCCGAAGACATCGTGCTACTGCGCGAGATCCGCGACAGCCTCAAAAAATAGGCCGTAACGCAGGCCGATAGGCGTCAGCAAGCCGCAAGCCGCCGCGCCATGCGTACGGCGGCCAGCAGGCTGGAGGCATCGGCGCGGCCGCTGCCCGCGATGTCGAAAGCCGTCCCGTGGTCGGGACTGGTGCGCACCAGCGGCAGTCCCAGTGTGACGTTGACCCCCTGCTCCACCCCCAGGTACTTGACCGGGATCAGCCCCTGGTCGTGGTACATCGCGACCACCACATCAAACTCGCCGGGCTTGCCGGCGGCCTGGCGCGCGCGCATGAACACCGTATCGGGCGCGAAGGGGCCGCTCACATCGAGGCCTTCCGCGCGGGCGGCGGCGATGGCCGGGGCGATGATGGTTTGCTCCTCATGGCCGAACAGCCCGCCTTCGCCGGCATGGGGATTGAGCCCGGCCACCGCGATGCGAGGTGCGCGCCCCAAGCTGGCGCCCACGGCGCCGTGCGTGATGCGCAGGGTTTGCAGCACATTGTCGAAAGTCACGGCCTCGATGGCCTGCCTCAGCGACATGTGGATACTGACCAGCACGGTGCGCAGCTCGTCATTGGCCAGCATCATGCGCACCGGCACCTCACTCACGGCTTTGCCCAGAAACGCAGCCGCTTCGGCCTGCAGCATTTCGGTGTGGCCTGGAAAACCGGCCGCCCAGCCACCGGCGGCGGCGGCCAAGGCCTCCTTGTGGATGGGCGCGGTCACCAGCGCCGCGGCCTCGCCGGCCAGCACGCGACGCGACGCCCAGACGATGCAGTCAGCCGCGGCTTGGCCGGCCATGCCGCTGACCTGCCCGTAAGGAACAAGGCTCGGCAAGGCGCACTGTTGCAACACCGGAATGCAGCGCGGCGGCACACCGGGCAACGCCGCCAGGCTGTCCAGCTGCRCCACCGGCAGCGCCAGCGGGGATGCGGTCAGCGCGGCGGCACGGCGCAGCGTGGCCACGTCGCCCACCACGGCACAGCCGGCCAGGTCGGCAGGCGCCTCGCGAAAAGCTTTTGCGATGATTTCCGGGCCTATGCCAGCCGCGTCACCCATGGTGATGAGCAGCGGCTTAGCCACAGCGCATCCCCCGCCGCAATACGGCGAATTCCAGTGGCAAGGTGCATTCCGCGGCCGGACGGACCATAATCGCGAAAAAATGGGTACGCCCGCGAGCGGCATGGCGCCGCGGCTGGCAAAAAAATACGAGGGGTTCGGGCAGATGCATTCTTGGGGTATTTTGGCGCAAACCACAGCGCAGCGGCCGGCAGGCCCTTGCACGCAGCGCTGAGCCGGCCATGAGTGCGGCCGTCCACCCCATGATGCCCGGCGCCGACATGATGCTGTGGAGCGCTGCCGCCGGCGCGCTCGGCCTGGTGGTCCTGCTGGCCCTGGCCGATACCTTTTACAGCCGCACGCGCGCCGCCTCGCAGACGCTGACCTACCTGGCCCTGTGCTGGGTGGTGGTGGTGCTGCTCAGCGGGCTGCCCGCCGCCGCCTGGCCGGACGCGCAAGACCCGCTGGCCACGGCACAGGTCCTGGCCGGGCCGCTGTGCGCGGCCATGGGCAGCTACGGCGCCAGCCAGTGGCTGTCGGCCCACCAGCGCGACCACCTGATGAAAGTCAGCCTCCTGGCGATGACCCTGGTGTGCCTGGCGGGCGGGCCGCTGTGCCTGCTGCTCGCGCCCGAATGGCGCCTGCCGGTCTCCGGCGCGCTGGCGATCGCCAACCTGTCGGTGGTGCTCTGGCTGTCGGTGCGCGCCACGCAGCTGGGCGACCGTATGGCCTGGGGCCTGGCCCTGGGCTGCCTGCTGACCCTGCCCGCGCAAATCGGCCTTTACGGGATGGCGTTGAATACCACGCGGCCGCCGCTGCCGCTGCAGGCCGGCGTGGCGCTGGCGGCGCTGCTCAGCGTGCTCATCACCGCAGCGATGCTGTGGCTGCGCAACCACCAGATCCGGCAGATGATGCAGGGCGAGGTGTCGCGGCGCGACCCCATCACCCAGCTCTACGACGGCGTGGCCATGGTGCAGAAAATCATTCGCGCGCAGCGCCGCCGCCAGCGCACCCGGCGCGACGGCGCCCTGATGGCCGTGCTGCTGTTCGAGCCCGAGCGCCTGCTGCCGCAAATAGGCCAGGCAGGCCTCAACGACATTTACATCCAGCTGGCGCGCCGCATGCAACGCCACACCGGCACCGTGAACCCGGCGGGCCGCTACTACGACCGCTGCTTCGTGGTGCTGCTGGAGACCATGCACTCGCCGCGCTGGATACGCACGCTGGGCCTGCGTGTGGCCACCAGCCTGCGCCGCCCTCTGGACGTGGCCTCGCTGGACGGACGGCACATCCGGATCTCGCCGGACATCGCCGTCGGCATCGTTCACCTGTCGGCCGCCGGCAAGGACGTGGACCAGTTGCTGCACGAAGCGCAGTCGGTCGCCGAAGCCGCACGTGCAATGCGCTCCCGCGCGGCGCTGCTGGACCCGGAAAGCCGCACCGCCGTACCGGTGGAACATGCCGAACTGGGCTCCAGCTGGCGCGCCCTGCGCGATGCCGTGCCGAAGGCAGTTTCACGGCCCAAAACCCCGAAAAACCCGAAAACCGCCGGCATCAAGCCGCCCCGGGCCGGCCGGCCGCGCCACAAGCCGGCTTGACCCTGCCACTGCGGAAAAGGCCTCAGGCCGGGTTGTCGATGTCGATGAACTGGTGGGCCAGGCCCAGTCGGGCCGCGACCTGTCCCGCCACCGCCGGTGCGCCGTAGCGCTCGGAGGCGTGGTGGCCGCAGGCGATGAAGGCCACCCCCATCTCCCGCGCGTAATGCGCTTGCGGCTCGGAAATCTCACCCGTGATGAAAGCATCGGCGCCCGCGGCGATCGCCGCCTCGAAATAACCCTGTGCGCCACCCGTGCACCAGGCGATCCGGTGGATGGCCTTCTGCGCCGGCCCGGCCTGGACCACGGGCCGCCCCAGCACCTGCTGCACATGCGCCGCCAAAGCAGCGGTATCGGCAAAACGGCCGCTGTCGGCGCGCTCCCCCATAAAGCCCAGGTCCTGCTCGCCAAAACGCCCGCTGGCAGCCAGCCCCAGTTGCAGGCCCAGTTGCGCGTTGTTGCCCAGTTCGGGATGCGCATCGAGCGGCAGGTGGTAGGCGTAGAGGTTGATGTCGTGCGCCAGCAGCAACGCCAGGCGCTGCTTCATCCAGCCCGTGATGCGGCCGTCCTGGCCGCGCCAGAACAGGCCGTGGTGCACAAAAATGGCATCGGCCCGCGCGGCAACCGCCGCCTCTATCAGCGCCAGGCTGGCGGTGACGCCGGAGACTATCGTGCGGACTTCAGGCTTGCCCTCGACCTGCAGGCCGTTCGGTCCATAGTCCTTGAAGCGCGCCGGCTGCAAAAGCGCGTCAAAGGCCTGCAGCAAGTCCTGTCGTGTAGTGCTCATGCCTCCATTGTGTCAGGGCACTCAGGTTTTCTCGAGGCCCAGCAGGGCGTCCTTCAGCATGAAGTCGGCCGGCACGGAGCCCAGCCAGATGCCCAGCACCATGCGGAAGAACTCCGCGTCGCCGACCGGCGCGCCCTGCGGCTGCTCGACGATGAAAAAGCTGGTGCCTTTGCCCGGCACGAATTCCATCGCGAACGAATCGCCGGGCATCAACTTGCTGCGGCCCGAGAAGATGTCGATCAGCCGGTTGCTCGACACCGAATGGCGGCTGACCGCATCGCGGCTGGAGTTGTCGGCCATGCCGCGCAGGAAAAGCCGGCCGAGGTCGGTGCCGGAGACTTCCCGCAGCGCCACGAATGCCAGGCGGATGGGCGTGCCCAGCTTCATCGCCTCATCGGCCGACGCCACCTTGCGGCTCGTATACATGGCCATGTCGTAGACCTGGAAAATGGCCTTGAAGCGTGTGCCGGCGCCGTTGAGCTGCAGCGCCGTGCCCTGCACCACCAGGCTGGCCGGAAATTTCGTCGCGGTGGGCGCGGCCAGGACCGGCAACGCCAACCCCGCCGAACCCGCCGCCATAGCGGCCGCGCCGCGCGCGAGCCAGGCCCGCCTTGAACATTGATGCATGAATGTCGCCTCCGTTATGGTTGTTGATCCCGGGACGGCTGTTCCGGCCAGTCCCGCGGCGCGGTCTGGCAGCCGCCCGGAAACATGGTACCGGAGCAAAGCGGCATGCTTGCTTACAAGCGGCCGGGGACCCGAAGCGATAAACTTCATCACCCGGCCGCTCCCCGGCCAGGCCCCTGGCTTCACACCTGTTTGTTCCCCGCATCCCGCGCACCCGCCCCCATCGCTTCATGAAACGTACCTGGCTTCTTTTTTCCCAAACGGTGACCGTCCTGCTGGCCGCCTATTTTGTGGTGGCCACGCTCAAGCCACAGTGGCTGGACCGCGGCAACACGCCCGGTGTCTCCGTGATCGAGGCGCCRGCCGGCAGCGCGCCGCGCAGCCCGGGCGCCGCCGGCGGTTTTGCCTCGGCCGCCAAAACAGCCTCTGCGGCCGTCGTCAGCATCAACACCAGCAAGGCTGCCGCCAGGAACCCGCACGCCGAAGACCCGTGGTTCAAGTTTTTCTTCGGCGACCAGAGCCCCAACGAGCCGCAGGGCGGGCTGGGCAGCGGCGTGATCATCAGCGCCAGCGGCTACATCCTGACCAACAACCATGTGGTCGAGGGCGCCGACGACATCGAGGTCATCCTCAACGACACGCGCAAAGCCAAGGCCCAGGTCATAGGCACGGACCCCGACACCGACCTGGCCATCCTCAAGATCGACCTGGACAAGCTGCCCGTCATCGTGCTGGGCAACTCCGACGCATTGCAGGTCGGCGACCCGGTGATGGCCATCGGCAATCCCTTCGGCGTGGGCCAGACCGTGACCGGCGGCATCGTGAGCGCGCTGGGGCGCAACCAGCTGGGCATCAACACCTTTGAGAACTTCATCCAGACCGACGCRGCCATCAACCCCGGCAACTCGGGCGGCGCGCTGGTCGACGTGAACGGCAACCTGATGGGCATCAACACTGCGATCTACTCGCGCTCGGGCGGCTSCATGGGCATAGGCTTCGCCATTCCGGTGTCCACCGCCAAACAGGTGCTTGAAGGCATCGTGAAGGACGGCCAGGTCACGCGCGGCTGGATAGGCGTGGAGCCGCAGGACCTGAACCCCGAGCTGGCCGAGACCTTCGGCCTCAAGCCCGCCGCGGCCAGGGACGGCGGCGTCATCATCACCGGCGTGCTGCAAAACGGCCCCGCCGCGCAGGCCGGCATACAGCCGGGCGACGTCATCACCGCGGTGGATGGCAAGGGTGTGCGCAATGTGAGCCAGTTGCTGACCGCCGTGGCGGCCCTCAAGCCCGGCACCCCCGCCCCGCTGACGGTGCTGCGCAAGGACAAGCAGACCGAAATCGCCGTCACGCCCGGCAAGCGCCAGCGGCCCAGGGCGCAGCAGCAGCGCTAGGCTGCCGGCGGCCGTTTCAGGATTTGGCCGCTTCGGCGTCGCCGTCGGTTTCGGGCGGCTTGGTGTGCTTGACGAAAAGCAGGGCGGCGAGGATGCCCACTTCATAGAGGCCTCCGACAACGCCCAGCAGCATGATCATCGAGCCCGCGTCCGGCGGCGTGACCAATGCGGTGCCGATGGCGGCCGCCACCCAGAAGTAACCGCGGTACTCGCGCAACTGGGCCACGGTGAGCACGCCCATGCGCACCAGCAGGATCACCGCGATCGGCACCTCAAAGGCCAGCCCAAAGGCCAGAAACATGCCCAGCACGAAGCTCAGGTATTCCTCTATGTCAGGCGTGGCGATGATGGACTTGGGCGCAAAACTCTGGATGAAATGAAACACCTGCCCGAACACGACGAAATAACAAAACGCCACACCGATAAAAAACAGCAGCGTGCTGGAGATCACCAGCGGCATGACCAGCTTTTTCTCGTGCGAGTAAAGGCCCGGCGCCACAAAAGCCCATACCTGATAAAGCACCACCGGCAGCGCGATCATGAAGGCCGCCATGAACAGAATCTTGATCGGCACCACAAAAGGCGTGATCACGCTGATGGCGATCAGTTTGGAGCCCTGGGGCAGGGTTGCCACCAGCGGCGCTGCCATCAGGTCATACAGGGCACTGGCACCGGGATAAAACGCCAGCACCACGGCGGCGATACCGATGGCGATCACCGCTTTGATCATCCGGTCGCGCAGCTCCATGAGGTGCTGCACAAAGGGCTGCTCAGTGCCCGCGAGTTCGTCGGGCTTGTCGGTGTTGGGATCGCTCATGAAGGAAGTTTGCGCTGGGTGGGTGGCGCCGTGGGATGCGCAAAGAACAGAAGGTCAGCGGGAAGGCTCAAGACAGGCGGCCCGGCTGCGGACGGAAACGTGCCACGCGGGCTGCGCCGGACTGCGCGCGGGTGCGCACGCCGGAACGGGCCTTGTACCACTGGGGTGTCGCGCCTTGCTTGAGCCGCCACTTCTTTTTGGGATGCTTGTACTCGGGAAAGATTTCCATGCCCGGCAAGGCGCCTGAGGACGACTCGCCCGTGGCCTCGGCCCAGGACTTCTCGAAGTCGCTGGCATTGGTCTGGATGGAATTCTCGACGTCGCGGGCCGCGCCCTCGACGGTTTCCTTCATCTTCTTGAGTTCGTCCAGCTCCATGGAGCGGTTGACCTCGTTCTTGACGTCGGCCACATAACGCTGGGCTTTCCCCAGCAACATGCCCACGGTGCGCGCCACGCGCGGCAGCTTTTCCGGGCCGATAACGATCAGCGCCACGGCGCCTATCAGCGCCATTTTGGAAATGCCGAGGTCAATCACTGAATGTCAGGCCTGAATTACGACTTCTGGCGAGCTTCGACGTCGATCGTGGTCTTGTCCGAGGCCTGGGCATTCGTCGTGACGCTTGCGGGCGGCACGGGAACGTCGGCGGGAGGCTGGCTGCCGTCCTTCATGCCGTCCTTGAAACCCTTGACCGCGCCACCCAGGTCGCTGCCCATGTTTTTCAGCTTTTTGGTGCCGAAGACCATGACCACGATCAACAGCACGATCAGCCAGTGCCAGATGGAAAATGAACCCATGATTTGCTCCTAATCTGTAAATACAGGTGTAAATGCAATATTGCCGGTTGGGGCGGTTTGCACGCAGTTGCGTTGATTCTAAAGGCCAGTCCCGCCTGGGTACCGATTACACCCATTGGCCTACCGGGTTAGTGTGTTTACGCGGCCCGGGGTTCCCGCTGCTTCCTAGCCCTTCAGCCAGGGGCGAGGGCCCCCGATCACGTGGAAATGCAGGTGGTGAACTTCCTGCCCGCCTTCCGCGCCGGTATTGGTCACGATGCGGTAACCGCCAGCTGGGTAGGGGTTGCAGCCCTGCTCAATCGCCAGCTTGGGCGCCAGCACCATCATGCGGCCCAGCAGCGCGGCGTGTTCGGGACCGACCTGCGCCATGGACGGGATGTGCGCTTTGGGGATGACCAGGAAATGCACCGGCGCCCAGGGATTGATGTCGTGAAAAGCGAACAATTCGTCGTCTTCATAGACCTTGCGGCTGGGGATGGCGCCTGCGGCGATCTTGCAGAAAATGCAATTGTCGGAATGGCTCATGGGGCTTGGTCAGTTTGGAAGGACTTAAGTGGGGCGATGGCTGTTGAAACGCATCCAGCCGCGCACGCAGCGGTACAGGTACCAGAGCCACACGACGACGTAGGCGATAAAACCCGGGAACACAAACAGCAGCCACAGCGGCGACAGCAGCACCAGCCAGCCCAGCGTCCACCAGAAGGTGCGGATCATGTAATTGTGGTGGTCGATGTAGAGCGGGTCGGACTCTTCGGCGCGGCGTATGTAATTGACGATCAGGGCGATCACCGCGAACACGCCGCCGCTGAACCAGGCCAGCGTGTGCAGGCCGTACAACACGTGCATGACAACGCGGTCGTTGGGGTTCTTGCCCTCGAATTCGGCCAGATCGGTTTCCATGGGTCAGCTTCCTGTCACGGTGAAGTCAAAAATGAAATCGGCGGCCGGCGCGCTCACGGTTTTTCGGCCGCGTCGCGGTGCTGGGCCTTGCGCAGCGCCTTTTCCTCGATGCCGCTGGTGCCTTCGCGGCGCTCCAGCTCGGCGATCACGTCGGCCGGGCTCAGGCCGTAGTGCGCCAGCGCGATCAGGCTGTGAAACCACAGGTCGGCGACTTCACCGACCAGCTTGCCCTTGAGCTCGTTCGACGCGCCGCCCTGGGCCAGCGCACAGTCGATGTCCTTGGCGGCCATCACGGTTTCGGTGGCCTCCTCGCCGATTTTCTTCAAAAAGGCGTCGGGGCCCTTGTGCAGCAGGCGCGCCACATAGCTTTTGTCCGGGTCGCCACCGTTGGCCGCTTTGCGGCTTTCGATGATAAGCGCCAGGCGCTGGAGGGAGTCATTCGTGGTCATGTTTGCCGGGAGTCTGTTTGTACATGGTTGTCGGGTCTTTCAGGACCGGCTCGGTCACCACCCACCGGCCGTCTTTATACACACTGAAAAAGCAGCTGTGACGGCCCGTGTGGCAGGCGATGCCCGGCGTGTGGCCCAGCTGCGTCACCTTGAGCAGGATCACGTCGTTGTCGCAGTCCAGGCGGATTTCATGCACCGTTTGCTGATTGCCGGATTCCTCGCCCTTGTGCCAGAGACGGCCGCGCGAGCGGCTGTAGTAGACCGCCTGGCCCAGCTCGGCGGTTTTTTGCAGCGCCTCGCGGTTCATCCAGGCGAACATGAGCACATCGCCGCTGGAGGCTTCCTGTGCAATGACAGGGATCAGGCCCTTGTCGTCCCAGCTAACATCGTCTAACCAGTTCATGGGGCTATTGTCGGGGATTGCACGAAGCCTGCGGAGGTTGCGTCACATCCTCACGGGGATACCCCGTTTTGCCATATGTTGCTTGGCCTGCAACACTGTGTATTCGCCGTAATGAAAAATGCTGGCGGCCAGCACTGCATCGGCGCCGCCCGTCTGCACGCCGTCGGCCAGGTGTTCCAGGTTGCCGACGCCGCCCGAGGCGATCACCGGCACGCTGACGGCATCGCTCACCGCGCGGGTCAGGGCCAGGTCGAAGCCCGACTTGGTGCCGTCGCGGTCCATGCTGGTCAGCAAAATCTCACCGGCGCCGCGCCGTGCCATGTCGGTGGCCCAGGCCACGGCGTCCAGGCCGGTGTTTTTGCGCCCGCCATGGCTGTAGACGTCCCAGCCCGGGCCCACGGGCTCGCCGGCGGGGGTCAGGCGTTTTTCGTCTTCCGCGTTGCGGCGCTTGGCGTCAATGGCCACCACGATGCATTGCGAGCCGTATTTGGCCGACGCGTCGGCGATCACCTGCGGATTGGCGATGGCGGCCGAGTTGAAACTGGTCTTGTCGGCCCCGGAATTGAGCAGGCGCCGCACGTCTTCGACGGTGCGCACACCGCCGCCCACCGTCAGGGGAATGAAGACCTGCGAGGCCACAGCCTCGATGATGKGCARGATCAGGTCGCGCCCGTCGCTGGTGGCMGTGATGTCGAGRAAMGTGAGTTCGTCGGCGCCYTGKTCGTTGTAGCGSGCGGCGATTTCCACCGGGTCGCCTGCGTCACGCAGTTGGGTGAAGTTGACGCCCTTGACCACGCGGCCGCCAGTGACGTCAAGGCAAGGGATGATTCGTTTGGCGAGCATGTTGGGTTCAGTGGACCTGGCGATGATTGAAGATGCCTCTAGGAGTGCCTAGAAATTCGATTGTCGGGATGCAGGGCAAGGCGCCCGGAGCGCAGGAACCGGAATGCACTTGCGGTGCATGAGGATTTCGAGCACCGCGCAACGCCGCCATGAGCCCGAGAATCGGATTTATAGGCACTCCTAGCCGTTCAACTCATCTGCTCTGGCCTGAGCCTTCTCAAAATCCAAGTCGCCGCTGTAGATCGAACGGCCGCAGATCACGCCTTCCACACCTTCTTCCTCGACCTCACAGAGCTTTTCGATGTCGGCCATGTTCGAAAGGCCGCCAGACGCGATCACGGGAATCGTCAGCGCCTGGGCCAGTTTGACGGTGGCATCGATGTTGATGCCGGTCAGCATGCCGTCGCGGCCGATGTCGGTGTAGATGATGGATTCGACGCCGTAGTCCTGGAATTTCTTGCCCAGGTCTATGACCTCATGGCCGGTCATCTTGCTCCAGCCGTCGGTGGCGACCTTGCCGTCCTTGGCGTCCAGGCCGACGATGATGTGGCCGCCGAAGGCGGTGCAAGCATCCTGCAGGAAACCCGGGTTCTTGACGGCGGCCGTGCCGATGATGACGTAGCGCAGGCCGGCGTCGAGGTAGCGCTCGATGGTGTCCAGGTCGCGGATGCCGCCGCCCAGTTGCACGTCGATTTCGCTGCCCACTTCGGCCAGGATCTGCTTGATGGCCGCCTCGTTCTTGGGCTTGCCCGCGAAGGCGCCGTTCAGATCCACCAGGTGCAGGCGCCGCGCGCCCTTGTCGACCCAGCTGCGCGCCATGGCGGCCGGGTCTTCGCTGAAGATGGTGGATTGATCCATGTCGCCCTGTTTGAGGCGGACGCAGTGACCGTCTTTCAGGTCAATCGCGGGGATGAGTAGCATGTGGCGGTAAAAAAGACGGTAAAAAAAGAAAACGGGTGCTCAGGGTAACAAAAAGCGGGAAGCCCCGATACCGGGTCTGACCCAAGGCGGCTGTGAGTGGCTACGGGTTCCAGTGCAGGAAATTGCGGTACAGGGCCAGCCCGTGGTCGGCGCTTTTCTCGGGGTGGAACTGGGTGGCAAAAATATTATCGCGTGCAATCGCCGCCGCGAAGCGCGCGCCGTAATCGGCCTCGCCGGCGATGTGGCGCGCATCCGACGGGCGGGCATAAAAGCTGTGCACGAAGTAAAAGTAGGCGCCGTCGGGCACGCCGGCCCAGACCGGGTGGGGTGCCGTGCCCGCACCATTTTGGTAAACCTGGTTCCAGCCCATCTGGGGTACCTTGTAGCGGCTCCCGTCAGGCTGTGTCCTGCCCGCCAGTTCGAACTTGACGACCTGGCCCGGAATCAGCCCCAGGCCGGGGGTGCCGGCACCGCCGTCGCCGGGCTGGCCTTCGTCGCTGTGGCTCAGCAGCATTTGCATGCCCACACAGACGCCGAACAGCGGTTTGTGGGCCGCCGCGTGCAGCACCGACTCCAGCATGCCGGAATCGGCGAGCTCACGCATGCAGTCGGCAATGGCGCCCTGGCCGGGCAGCACAATGCGCTCGGCGTTCATGACGTCTTCGGCTTTGGAGGTGACCAGCACCTCAAAGCCGCTGCCCGCCGCCACATGGCGCACGGCCTGCGAGACAGAGTGCAGGTTGCCCATGCCGTAGTCGACCACGGCCACTGTTTTGGGTTTTGCCATCAGGGGTTCAAGAAGGGTTGGCTGTGAATTTAAGGGCTGCCGGCGCCCATTGTTAGGGGGCGATGCCAAAAACAAAGGTGGGTTTCGGCGCGGCGGCTTTGGGAAGAAGCTTAAAGCGAGCCCTTGGTCGAAGGGATCACACCGGCCGCGCGCGGGTCTATCTCCAGCGCCATGCGCAGCGCGCGGGCAAAGGCCTTGAACACGGTCTCGGCTTGGTGGTGGGCGTTTTCACCCTTGAGGTTGTCGATGTGCAAGGTCACGAAGGCATGGTTCACAAAACCCTGGAAGAACTCGTAGGCCAGCTGGCTGTCGAAGGTGCCGATCATGCCGCTCTTGAAGGGCACGTGCATCTCCAGGCCCGGGCGGCCCGAAAAATCGACCACCACCCGCGACAGCGCCTCATCGAGCGGCACATAGGCGTGGCCGTAACGGCGCAGGCCTTTCTTGTCGCCCACGGCCTTGGCCACGGCCTGGCCCAGCGTGATGCCCACGTCTTCCACCGTGTGGTGGCCGTCGATGTGCAGGTCGCCCTTGGCCTGGATGTCCAGGTCGATCAGCCCGTGGCGGGCGATCTGGTCCAGCATGTGGTCGAAAAAGCCTATGCCCGTGGACAGGCTGGCCTTGCCGGTGCCGTCCAGGTTGAGCTTGACGGTGATCTGGGTCTCCGCCGTGTTGCGCGAAACTTCGGCCGTCCGGGGCGCCAGGGGAACGGTGGAAACAGGTGTGGGGGTAGTCATAGGGATTTTTCAAGCGCCGCCAGCATTTGCGCGTTCTCGTCCGCGGTGCCGACCGTCAGGCGCAAACAATTGGCCAGCAATGGATGCATTTTAGAAACGTTTTTAACCAGGACCTTGTGCGATTTCATGCCGTCAAAGGTTTTGGCCGCATCGGGCACGCGCACCAGGATCATGTTGGCATCGCTTTTCCAGGTTTTGACACCTCTGGACGCCATGCCGGCCAGCGCGTCCATCAGCGCGGCGCGCTGGGCCACCAGGTCCTGGGCCTGGGCGGCGAATTCTTCCTGGTGCTCTAGCGCGAACAGTGCGCATTCGTAGTTGAGCACGCTGATGTTGTAGGGTGGGCGCACCTTGTCGACCTCGGCAATCAGGGCCTTGGGCCCCATCATGTAGCCGAGGCGTACGCCGGCCAGGCCGAACTTGCTCAGGGTGCGCATCAGCAGCACGTGGCCATGTTTGGCGATACGGTCGATATAACTTTTGCTCGAGAAGGGCTGGTAAGCCTCGTCCATCACGACCAGCCCAGGCGCGGCTTCGACGATCTTTTCGATCACCGCGTCGTCCCACAGGTTGGCCGTGGGATTGTTCGGATAGGCCAGGTAGATGATGGAGGGCTGGTGTTCCTGGATGGCGGCCAGCATGGCGGCTTCGTCCAGCTCAAAGTCGGCCGTCAGCGGCACGCCGATGAATTTCAGGCCCTGCAGCTGGGCGCTCATGCCGTACATCACAAAGCCCGGCAGAGGCGCCAATATCGAGCCGCCCTCCACGTCGCATGCCATGGCCAGCAGCGAGATCAACTCGTCCGAGCCGTTGCCCAGCATGATGTCGAAGCCCTCGGGCATGCGCGCGTAGTCAGCCAGTGCCTTGCGAAGGTCGTTGACCCGGCCGTCGGGGTAACGGTTCAGCGCCAGCGCACCCAGGCGCAGGCCCAGCTTGGCCTGCAGCGCCGCAGGCAGCCGATGCGGGTTCTCCATGGCGTCAAGCTTGACCATGCCGGCCGAGTCCTGGATGGCGTAGGCATGCATGGACTGCACGTCCTGGCGTATCAGTTTTTTGAGCTTGTTATCCAACAGAGGGGCAGGCAGGGTCATGCAAGGGGCTCCAACAGTTCAACGCCGGTTTTAAAAGGATTGATCACCTGCACACCGCCGTAGTGCTGCTCATGCGCCAGGTTTTCGCTGAGCAGGTAGCGGCAACCCAGGTGCTGCGCCGCCGCGACCACCAGGCTGTCCCGGTAATCCAGGCCATAGCGGCTTTCCACCGCCCAGGCGGACTCGACGGTGGCGTGGTCGGTCAACCAGGGCTGCCAGAGTTCATAGCGGCGCACCTCGGCGCGCGCATCGCCCGCGGGCATGGGCGGCTGGATCTTGCGCGTGGCCAGCAGGTAAAACTCATTGAGCACCTGCGTGCTGGTGCGGCCCAGGCCGCGCCGCCACAACACGGCCAGCCAGGCCAGCGCGGCTTGTTGCCGGGCCGGGTCGGCGCCGTCTTCGCTGTAGAGCAGGATGCTGGCGTCCACAAAAACGTTGTTCGAAGCCTCGCTCATGCGCCCGCCTCATCCAGGTCGACGCGCCTGGGATAGGGCTGGCCGTCGGACACCCATAGCCGGTCCTTGTTTTGCCAGTCGTGCATGGCGCGCTGGTAGGCGTCTGTGCGCTGCATCTTCTCGGCCAGCATCTCGCCCACCAGGCGCGAGACGCTGGTATTGCGCCGCGCCGCCTCGATGCGCGCCCATTCCAGGGCAGCATCGTCGACGGTGATGGTGACGTTCTTCATGGCTCAAAGTTTACACGAATTTCGTGTTGCACGAAATTCGTGTGATTTAAAGCCTTATTTCAGCCGCATCTCGGCCGCCCGCGCATGCGCCTGCAGGCCTTCACCGTAAGCCAGCTCGGCGGCGATCTTGCCCAGCACCTGGGCGCCGGCTTCGCTGACTTCGATCAGGCTGGAACGCTTCTGGAAGTCGTAGACACCCAGCGGTGAGCTGAAACGCGCCGTGCCGCTGGTGGGCAGCACGTGGTTGGGGCCTGCGCAGTAGTCGCCCAGCGATTCGCTGGTGTAGGCGCCCAGGAAAATGGCGCCAGCGTGCTTGAGCAGGGGTTCCCACTTGTGCGGGTCGCGGCTGGAGACTTCCAGGTGTTCGGGCGCGATGCGGTTGCTGATCGCGCAGGCCTCTTCCATGCTGCGCGTGTGGATCAGCGCGCCGCGCCCGCTCAGGGATTTGGCGATGATCTCGGCGCGCGGCATGTCGGGCAGCAGGCGGTCTATGGCGGCCTGCACGGCGTCGATATACGCGGCGTCGGGGCACAGCAGGATGCTTTGGGCCAGTTCATCATGCTCGGCCTGGCTGAACAAGTCCATCGCGACCCAGTCAGCCGGCGTGCTGCCGTCGGCCAGCACCAGGATTTCCGAAGGGCCGGCGATCATGTCTATGCCCACCGTGCCGAAGACGCGCTTCTTGGCGCTGGCGACGTAGGCATTGCCGGGGCCGGTGATCTTGTCGACCTTGGACACCGTTTGTGTGCCATAGGCCAGCGCGGCCACGGCCTGCGCGCCGCCAATGGTGAAGGCGCGGGTCACGCCGGCCACGTAGGCGGCGGCCAGCACCAGGGCGTTTTTCTCGCCTTTGGGCGTGGGCACGACCATGATGATTTCGCCGACGCCGGCCACATGGGCCGGGATGGCGTTCATCAGCACCGACGAAGGATAAGCGGCCTTGCCGCCGGGTACATAGATGCCGACGCGATCCAGCGGCGTGACTTTCTGGCCCAGCAGGGTGCCGTCTTCGTCGCGATAGCTCCAGCTTTCGCCGCTGGCCTTCTTCTGGGCCTCGTGGTAGCTGCGCACACGGCGCGCAGCGGCTTCGAGTGCATCGCGCTGCGCCGCCGGGATCGCATCAAACGCGGCCTTCAGCTCGGCTTGCGTGAGTTCCAGCTGGCCCATGGCGGCCGCGTCCAGGCCGTCAAAGCGCGCGGTGTATTCCAGCACCGCCGCATCGCCACGCCGCTGCACGTCGGCCAGGATGTCGGCCACGCGCTGCTCGATGGCGGCGTCGGTGTCGGCGGACCAATGCAGGCGCGCCTTGAATTCGGCCTCAAAGTTGGCGGAAACAGTGGACAGGCGGGCGGGTGCGGCGGTCGGCTTCATGGGTCAGGATTTTCGCGAGGAGGCCGTGGCGGCCGAAAGGGCATCTATGAGCTGGCGGATCGGCTCTTGCTTGAGCTTGAGCGCGGTCTGGTTCACTATCAGGTGCGAGCTGATGTCCATGATGCGCTCGACTTCGACCAGATGGTTGGCCTTGAGCGTGCTGCCGGTGGAGACCAGGTCGACGATGGCGTCGGCCAGGCCCGTGAGCGGCGCGAGTTCCATGCTGCCGTAGAGCTTGATCAGGTCGACGTGCACGCCCTTGGTGGCGAAGAAGTCGCGCGCGATTGCCACGTATTTGGTGGCGACCTTGAGGCGCGAACCCTGGCGCACGGCGGCGGCGTAGTCAAAACCCTCGCGCACGGCCACGCTGATGCGGCATTTGGCGATCTGCAGATCGAGCGGCTGGTACAAGCCCTGGCTGCCGGACTCGAGCAGGGTGTCCTTGCCGACCACGCCGATGTCGGCGCCGCCGTACTGCACGTAAGTGGGCACGTCGGTGGCGCGCACCAGCACCACGCGCACGCCGGGCTGGTTGGTGTCCAGGATCAGCTTGCGGGATTTTTCGGGGTCGTCCAGCACCTCGATGCCGGCCGTTTTCAGCAACGGCAGGATGTCGTCGAAGATGCGGCCCTTGGACAGCGCGAGCGTAATCATGCTTTCACCCGTTCTATGTCTGCGCCGATTCCGCGCAATTTCGCTTCCATCTGGTCGTAGCCTCGGTCCAGGTGGTAGATGCGGTCCACCAGGGTTTCGCCTTCGGCCACCAGGCCGGCGATCACCAGGCTGGCGGAGGCGCGCAGGTCGGTGGCCATAACGGTGGCGCCGGAAAGTTTCTCAACGCCCTCCATCACCGCGACCTTGCCTTCGATCTGGATCTTGGCGCCCAGGCGCACCATCTCGTTGACGTGCATGAAGCGGTTCTCAAAAATCGTCTCGGTCACGGTGCTGCCGCCCAGGGCGATGGCGTTGAGCGCCATGAACTGCGCCTGCATGTCGGTCGGGAAACCGGGGTATTCGGTGGTGCGAAAGGATTGCGCCTTCATGCGGCCGCTGGCCTGGATGCGGATAAAACCCTCGCCCGCCGTCACGGTGGCGCCGGCTTCGCGCAGCTTGTCGATCACGGCGTCGAGGTGGTCGGCGCGGCCGTGCTTGAGTACGACGTCGCCGCCGGCGGCCGCCACGGCGCACAGAAAGGTGCCGGTCTCAATGCGGTCGGCCACCACCTGGTGAGTGCAGCCGTGCAGGCGCTCCACGCCCTGGATACGGATACGGCGCGTGCCGTGGCCTTCGATCTTCGCGCCCATCTTGATGAGCATTTCAGCCAGGTCGCCGATTTCCGGCTCCTGGGCCGCGTTTTCCAGGATGGTCTCACCTTCGGCCAGGCTGGCGGCCATCAGGAAGTTTTCTGTCCCGGTGACGGTCACCATGTCGGTGGTGATGCTGGTGCCCTTGAGCCGCTTCTGACCGGCCGGCAGCTTGGCCAGCATGTAGCCGTGCTCCACCGCGATCTCGGCGCCCATGGCCTGAAGACCCTTGATGTGTTGGTCCACCGGGCGCGAACCGATCGCGCAGCCGCCCGGCAGCGAGACCGTGGCTTCGCCGAAGCGCGCCAGCAGCGGTCCCAGGGCCAGCACGGAGGCGCGCATGGTCTTGACCAGCTCATAGGGCGCCTCGGGAGAACTGAGCTTGCCGGCGTTGATGCGCACCGTGCCGTCATCGCCGCGCTCGGCCTCGACACCCATGTTGCGGATCAGCTTGAGCATGGTGGCGACGTCCTGCAGGCGTGGCACGTTGCGCAAGGTAACGTCGTCGGCCGTCAGCAGCGCGGCGCACAGCTCGGGCAACGCGGCGTTCTTGGCGCCGGAAATCTCGACCGTGCCGGCCAGCGGCTTGCCGCCCTTGATAAGTAGTTTGTCCATGTTTTATTCAGTTCGCGTTGCTGTTGTCGTTGCTGTTGTTATTGGCCCATTCGGCCGGCGTATAGGTTTTCATCGACAGCGCATGCACCTCGTCGGTCTGCATGCGGCCGCCCAAGGTGGCATAGACCTTCTGGTGGCGCTGGATCAGGCGCTGGCCTTCAAAGGCGCTGGAGACCACGGTGGCATACCAGTGGCGGCCGTCGCCCGACAGCTCGAGGTGCTCGCAGGGCAGGCCCGCGGCGATGATGGATTGGAGTTCTTCGCTGGTCATGTTTCTAGTGTCTTATCTTGTAGCCGGTGCGCAGCAGGTTGATGGCCACCGCGCTGACGGCCAGCAGGGCCGTCGCCACGATGCCCAGGCTCAGCCACGGCGAAACGTCGCTGACGCCGAAAAAGCCATAGCGGAAGCCGTCAATCATGTAGAAGAAGGGGTTCAGGTGGCTGACCTTCTGCCAGAAAGGCGGCAGCGAGTGGATGGAGTAAAACACGCCGCTCAGGAAGGTCATGGGCATGATGACGAAGTTCTGGAACGCCGCCATCTGGTCGAACTTCTCGGACCACAGGCCGGCGATCACACCCAGCGCGCCCAGCATGGCGGCGCCCAGCACCGCGAACAGCACGATCCACAGCGGCGCCACAAAAGCCGGCTGGCCGAAAAACACGGTGACGGCGAACACGCCCACACCCACCAGCAGGCCGCGCGCGACCGAAGAGCCCACATAAGCAAAAAACCAGTGCCAGTGCGACAGCGGCGTGAGCAGCACAAACACCAGGCTGCCCATGATCTTGCTCTGGATCAGCGAGGAGGAACTGTTGGCGAAGGCGTTCTGCAGCACGCTCATCATCACCAGGCCCGGCACCAGGAAGGCGGTGTAGCTGACCTGGTTGTAAACCTTGACCTGGTCCTGCAGTACGTGGCCGAAGATCAGCATGTAGAGCACGGCGGTCAGCACGGGCGCKSCCACCGTCTGAAAACCCACCTTCCAGAARCGCAAGGTCTCTTTGTAGAGCAGTGTTTGCCAGCCGGTCATGTTGCTACTTTCGCGAGGTCTACCGCCACGGCCGCGGTCTCGCCGGCGGGCTTCTTGTTCATGACGTCGAGGAAGACGTCTTCCAGGTCGGCTTTGCGGATTTCAACGTCTTCGGCCACCAGGCCCGCCTCGCGGATGGCCGCGAGGTATTGCTCGATTTCGTTCGCATTGTGGGCCGGAAACTGCACGATGCGGCCGGTGATGCGGGCCTGCACGGCCAGGTGCATGGGCAGTTCGCTGTCGATCTTGAAACGCAGCACGTTGGAGGACGCCGCCTTGAGCAGCTCGGAAGTCTGCGCCAGCGCCACCACCCGGCCCTGCTTGAGCATGGCGATGCGGCTGCACAAGGCCTCGGCTTCTTCGAGGTAATGCGTGGTCAGCAACACGGTGCTGCCCTGCTTGTTGAGTTTGGCGATGAACTGCCACAGGGTCTGGCGCAGTTCCACATCGACGCCGGCGGTGGGCTCATCCAGCACGATGACCTGCGGCTTGTGCACCAGGGCCTGCGCCACCAGCACGCGGCGCTTCATGCCGCCCGAGAGCTGGCGCATGTTGGCATTGGCCTTGTCGGCCAGGCCCAGGCTGACCAGCAGCTCGTCGATCCAGTCGTCGTTGTGCTTGATGCCGAAATAGCCGGACTGGATGCGCAAGGCCTCGCGTACCGAGAAGAAGGGGTCRAACACCAGCTCTTGCGGCACCACRCCSAGCTTGCGSCKGGCRTYGGCATAGTCRGTCWGCACRTCGCTGCCGTGTACCTTGACGCTACCGCCGCTGGCGCGCGACAGGCCGGCCAGTATGCTGATGAGGGAGGTTTTTCCAGCGCCGTTGGGGCCCAGCAAGCCAAAAAATTCGCCCTGCCGGATATCGAAACTGACGTCGTCAAGCGCCTTGACGACGGGACCTGTCTGATTTCRCGCGGAGGAGTAGGTTTTGGAGACGGACTGGAATGAGATCGCTGGCATGAGCCCGCCATTTTAAGGGCTGATGCTGTTTTTCAACTGGGCGCGCCGTGCAATGCCCTTGGCGGGACCGCCTTGGGGACCAACGGCGGCCAGTGGCGGGTGAAGCGCCTCAGGCCTGGGCGGCCGGAATCAACTCAGCCACGCCATAGAGGCCGGCCAGCTGGCGCAGGCGGGACGGCAGACCCGCCACCGAAAAATCCTTGCCGGCGGCCAGCGCCTCGCGCCGGCACTCGAGCAGCACGGCCAGAGCGGAGGAGTCAAACTCCTTGAGCGCGCCGGCGTCCGCCACCACACCAGCCGGCTGGGACAGCACAGCCTGCTTCAGGCCGCGGGCAAAACCTGCGGCTTCGGTATGCGTGAGGATGGGGGGGAGCGTCAGCACCGGCAGCGCGTCCGCTCAGGACTTCTTGGCGCTTGCGCCGCTGTTGGACTGGTTGCGCTGCACCAGCGAGGCGATCAGGCCGTCCACGCCCTTGGTGCTGATTTCCTGGGCGAACTGGGTGCGGTAGGTTTCCACCAGCCACACGCCGAGCACGTTCAGGTCATAGATCTTCCAGCCCGTGGGGGTTTTTTCCATGCGGTAGTCGAGCTGGACGGGGTCGCCACGGCCCAGCACTTCGGTGCGCACCACCACCTCGGTGTCGGCAGCCTCCGCGCGCAGCGGCTTGACGCTGACGCTCTGGTCGCTGACCTGCGCGAGGGCACCGGAATAGGTGCGGATCAACAGGATCTTGAACTCATCCTGCAGCTTCTTTTGCTGCTCGGGCGTGGCCTGGCGCCAATTGCGGCCCACGGCCGCCGCCGTCATGCGCGTGAAGTTCACGTTGGGCATGATCTTGCTGTCGACCAGGGACAGCACCTTGGTCAGGTCGCCGGCTTTGACAGCTTTATCGGTCTTGATGTTGTCCAGCACTTCTGCGGACACCCGTTTGATCAAGGCGTCAGGGGCCTCGACCTGTTGGGCGCGGACAAAGGGCGCGGCGCCCAGCAGGGCCAGGCTAAGAGTGGCGGTCAACAAGTGGCCAAGGGTTCTGCGTTTCATGGTGCTCCTTCGGTGTCGAAACTTGGAATCAACTTCATGGGCATCGGGTTGATGCATCACGCGTTGAAAACCGGTGTTTCGAGGATATTTTGCGGGATTGTTTCCGGACTGGGGATGAAGTTATTCGGCAGTCTTGTAAATATTGGCGCTACCAGGCCTTCTCAAGGCCTGGTTTTGGCCCCTGTTCAAGCTTGTTTCACCTGCTTACTTGGCTGCCGGCGCGGGGGCGGGCGTGGCCTGCGCGCCTTCAGGCAGGTCAAAGCGCTCTTCCTTTTCCGCTGTCCCATTGCCGATCAGGCTGTTGCGGCGCTGCTGGTAGATATCACGGGTAAAACTGTATTTGTCCAATGCAGCCTGGTCCAGCACGTCACTGGCGCCCAGCAGGTTGGCGCGGACATTGACCACGCGCAGCGTCGTCAGGGTATTGCGGACACGGACATTGCTGGCCTGGGTGACCGCGTCCATCTGGGAGTCCACCAGCAGGCCGGCGGTATCGCGAACCGAGGAGGAGCCCAGCACGGGCAGTACCAGGTAAGGACCCGATCCCACGCCCCAGACACCCAGGGTCTGGCCGAAATCTTCCGAGTGTTTCGGAATCTTCATTTCACTCGCCACGTCAAAAATGCCGCCCAGGCCCCAGAGGGTGTTGGTAGTGACGCGGAACAGGCTGTCGGCGGCCGCTTCGCCCTTGCCCTGCAGCAGGTTGTTGACCATGGACCAGACATCGGAAATGTTGCCGAAGAAGCTGGTGACGCCGGTGCGCACGGGCTGGGGCGTGACGTCGCGGTAGGCGGTGGCCACGGGCTTGAGCACGGTGCGGTCCAGGCCTTCGTTGAAGCCGAACATGGCCCGGTTGAAGGGCTCCAGCGGGTCGGACGGATTGGCGCCGGGGCCGGTTGCGCATCCCTGAAGCAGCGCTACTGCGAGAACAGCGCCGGCCCACCCTGTTGATTTTTTCATTGTGTTGTTGCTTGTCATTTTTTTTCTGTCGTCGCTGGTGGCGGCGCAGACCCTGATCCGGAACTGCTATCCGCCGCTTTACTGTATAAAAACTGGCTGATCAGATTCTCAAGTACTACGGCAGATTGCGTGTTTTTGATCACGTCTCCCGCCGCGAAATTTTTCTCGTCCCCGCCGGCCTCCACGCCGATGTACTGTTCGCCGAGCAGGCCGCTGGTCAAAATCTTGAGCGAGCTGTCTTTGGGAAACACATAACGGCTTTCCATCGCCAGGCTCACGCTCGCCTGGTAGGACTTGTCGTCGAAAGTGATATTTTCAACCCGTCCAACCACCACGCCGGCACTTTTAACCGCGGCGCGCGGCTTCAGGCCGCCAATATTGTCGAATTTCGCCGTGATCTTGTAAGAAGTATCGAAATTCAGTGAGAGAAGGTTGGCGGATTTCAGCGCCAGGAACAGGATGGCGGCGCCCCCAATCAGGACAAACAGGCCAACCCAGAGATCATTTTTGGAGCGTTGCATGGTTCTTCTTTCAGTGGCCCCGAAGGGCTGCCCTGCACCGACCATTCAACAAGGCGAACACTGGAACGGTGGATTTTCTCATGGGCGGATTAAAAATGTTTTAGGGTGGTTGAAAGGCCGGATCAGAGGCTGAACATCGACGCGGTGAGCAGGAAATCCAGCCCCAGCACGGCCAGCGAAGCCACCACCACGGTGCGCGTGGTGGCGCGCGAGACGCCTTCGGGCGTGGGCTGGGCCTCAAATCCCTGGTGCAGGGCGACAAAGGTGACGGTCACGCCGAACACAAAACTCTTGATGATGCCGTTGCCCACGTCGCGCCAGACGTCCACGCCGGACTGCATCTGGCTCCAGAAGGATCCGGCGTCTATGCCGATCATGACCACGCCGACCAGCCAGCCGCCAATGATGCCSACMGCGCTGAACACSGCMGCCAACAGCGGCATGGCAATGACGCCACCCCAGAAGCGCGGCGCCAGGATGCGGCGTATCGGGTCGACCGCCATCATTTCCATGGCCGACAGCTGCTCGCCGGCCTTCATCAGGCCGATTTCGGCGGTCAGGGCCGTGCCGGCGCGGCCGGCGAACAGCAGCGCGGTGACCACCGGCCCGAGTTCGCGCACCAGGCTGAGCGCCACCAGCAGGCCCAGCGCCTCGGCCGAACCGTAGCGCTGCAGCGTGTAATAGCCCTGCAGGCCCAGCACAAAGCCGACAAACAGGCCGGACACCGCGATGATGGCTAGCGAATAGTTGCCCAAAAAGAAGATCTGGTCGCGCACCAGGCCAAAGCGGGCCAGGGCCGGCCCGGTCAGGGCCACCAGCCGCGACATCAGCCGCGCGGCATAACCCAGGTCGACCAGTTGCCTGCGCACCGCAAAACCGAGGTCGGACACCAGGCCGACGGGACTGTAGCGGCTCATGCGCGCTCCTTTTTGGCCGCATCCGCGTTGCCGAAGTCAGCCTCCACGCCCGGCCCCGGGTAATGGAATTTCACGGGGCCCTCGCTCTCGGCATTGACGAACTGGTGCACCAGCGGGTCTGTGGAGTGCCTGACCTCATCGGGCGTGCCCTGCGCCGCGATGCCGCCGTTGGCCAGGATGATGACCTTGTCGGCGATGCGGAAGGTTTCTTCCAGGTCGTGCGAGACGACGATGCTGGTGATTCCCAGGGTGTCGTTGAGTTGGCGTATGAGCTGTGCGGCGGTGCCCAGCGAGATCGGGTCCAGCCCGGAGAAGGGCTCGTCGTACATGATGAGTTCGGGGTCCAGCACGATGGCGCGCGCCAGCGCCACGCGCCTGGCCATGCCACCGGAGATTTCGCTCGGCATCAGGTCGCGCGCGCCGCGCAGGCCCACGGCATTGAGCTTCATCAGCACGATGTCGCGGATCAGGCGTTCACCCAGCGCGGTGTGCTCGCGCAGCGGGAAGGCCACGTTGTCGAACACGCTCAGATCGGTGAACAGCGCGCCGAACTGGAACAACATGCCCATGCGCCGGCGGGCGAGATAGAGTTCTTCCTGCACCAGCTGGCCGACGTCCTTGCCGTCAAACAGGACGGCGCCGCCGGTGGCCTTCTGCTGGCCGCCAATCAGGCGCAGCACGGTGGTCTTGCCGCCGCCCGAGGCGCCCATCAGCGCGGTGACCTTGCCGCGCGGCACGGACAGGGTGACCTTGTCGAGGATGACGCGATCGCCGGCCGAACCCGGGTAGGAGAAGGTCACATCCTTGAATTCAACCAGTGATGAAGCGGAGATGTCGGCCATGGGGCAAAAGGAAAGCCGACGAAGGCGCCGGCGGTGCTAAGGGAATGCCCTAATGATACGGGGTTTGGCCCGGCCCATCCCGGGAAGTAATACCCGCCGGTAATACCGTGGGGTCTCCGCCCTGCTCACCTTGCGGTGCAGGCCATCGCGCATCCCGGCAAACGCCTGGATTTCCTTAACCGCCAGATAAGGCGTTCAACAGGGCGTTTAGCGAGGCAAGTCGCTATAACCCATCAGGAACTCATCCACGGCGCGCGCAGCCTGGCGGCCTTCGCGAATCGCCCATACCACCAGGCTTTGTCCGCGGCGGATATCGCCGGCGGCAAACACCTTGGGCACGTTAGTGGCATAACCGCCGGTGAAATCCGTGCTCGCCTTGGCGTTGCCGCGGTTGTCTTTTTCAATGCCGAAGGCTTCCAGCACGGAAGCCACCGGCGAGACAAAGCCCATGGCCAGCAGCACCAGGTCGGCTTTCAGGGTCTGCTCGGAGCCGGGCACCTCGACCATCTTGCCGTCTTTCCATTCGACGCGAACGGTCTTGAGGCCCGTGACCTTGCCTTTTTCGCCCATCAATTCCTTGGTGGAGATGGCGAACWCGCGCTCGCAGCCTTCCTCATGCGACGAGSAGGTGCGCAGYTTGAKCGGCCAGTARGGCCARGTCATGGGGCGGTTTTCTTCTTCGGGCGGCTGGGGCATCAGTTCAAACTGCGTGACACTGACGGCACCGTGCCGGTTGCTGGTGCCCACGCAATCAGAACCCGTATCACCGCCGCCAATCACAATGACGTGCTTGCCGTCAGCGCGCAACTGGCCTTTGACCTTGTCGCCGGCATTGACCTTGTTCTGCTGGGGCAGGAACTCCATGGCGAAATGSAYGCCGTCCARGTCGCGGCCGGGCACGGGCAGRTCGCGCGACTGCTCGGCGCCGCCGGTCAGGATCACGGCGTCAAAGTCTTTTTGCAGTTGCTCGGGGCTGATGCTTTCCTTGGCCCAATTGGTGACTTTGGAGTCCTTGGGCAGGCTGCCGACCATCACGCCGGTGCGGAAGTTCACGCCTTCGGCCTTCATCTGCTCGACGCGGCGGTCGATGTGGACTTTTTCCATCTTGAAGTCGGGGATGCCGTAGCGCAGCAGGCCGCCGATGCGGTCATTCTTCTCGAACAGGGTCACCTCGTGGCCGGCGCGCGCCAGCTGCTGGGCCGCGGCCATGCCGGCGGGGCCGGAGCCGACGACGGCGACCTTCTTGCCGGTCTTATGTTTGGGCATCACCGGCTTGACCCAGCCTTCGGACCAGGCGCGGTCGATGATGGCGTGCTCAATCGACTTGATGCCGACGGCGTCGTCGTTCACGTTCAGCGTGCAGGCGGCCTCGCAGGGCGCCGGGCAGATGCGGCCGGTGAATTCAGGGAAGTTGTTGGTGCTGTGCAGCGTGTCGATGGCGTTTTTCCAGTCGGCGCGAAACACCATGTCGTTGAAGTCGGGAATGATGTTGTTGACCGGGCAGCCGTTGTTGCAAAACGGCGTGCCGCAGTCCATGCAGCGCGCGGCCTGCTTGTTGGCCTGCGCGTCGTCCAGCCCGATGACGAATTCGCGGTAGTTCTTCAGGCGCTCCGGCACGGGCTTGTAGCCCTCCTCGACGCGCTCGTATTCCATGAAGCCGGTGATTTTTCCCATGATGAGGTCCTGTGCAATTCTTCTTTAAGCTTTTCCGGCTGCCGGCCCATGCATCATGGGCGCGGGCAGTTCCGGTTCAATGCAAGCGTGGGGCTTGGCGGCCTACTTGGCGGCCACCGCTTCCTGGTTGGTGGCGACCTGGGCCCGGGTGGTCTCGGTGGCCGCTTCCAGGCGGCGCTCCTTGCGCTCGATCAGGGCCCGCTTGTACTCATTCGGGAAGACCTTGACGAACTTCAGGCGCGACTCGCTCCAGTTGTCCAGCAGTTCGCGCGCGCGCTTGCTGCCGGTCCAGCGGTTGTGGTCCTGCAGCAGGCGCTTGAGCAGTTCCTCGTCGCTTTCGCCGGCGTGCCAGTCGGCCTTGTCATGGGTGTGCTGCTCGGCCGTGGTGACGATGCGGTCCATGGAGACCATGGAGGTGTTGCAGCGCGTGGCGAACAGGCCGTCCTCGTCGTACACATAGGCCACACCGCCGCTCATGCCGGCGGCGAAGTTGCGGCCGGTCTTGCCCAGCACCGCGACGGTGCCGCCCGTCATGTATTCGCAGCCGTGGTCGCCCGTGCCTTCAACGACCGCCGTGGCGCCCGAGAGCCGCACGGCAAAACGCTCGCCGGCCACGCCGCTGAAGAAGGCCTCGCCGGTGGTCGCGCCGTAAAGCACGGTGTTGCCGACGATGGTGTTCTTCACCGCGTCGCCGCGGAAGTCGATGCTGGGGCGCACCACGATGCGGCCGCCTGACAGGCCCTTGCCGGTGTAGTCGTTGGCGTCGCCTATCAGGTACATGGTGATGCCCTTGGCCAGGAAAGCGCCGAAGGACTGGCCGCCCGTGCCTTCCAGCTGGATGCGCAGGGTGTCGTCGGGCAGGCCCTGCGGATGGTGGCGCGTCAGCTCGCCCGACAGCATGGCGCCGACGGTACGGTTGACGTTGCGCGCCACTTCGATGAACTGGACTTTTTCGCCCTTTTCAATCGCGGCTTTGGATTTTTCGATCAGGCGCACATCCAGTGCCTTGCCGAGCGCGTGGTCCTGCTCCATCACATGCAGGCGCGGCACGTCGGCCGGCACGTTGGGCTGGTAGAACAGGCGGCTGAAATCCAGGCCGCTGGCCTTCCAATGCTCGATGCCTTTTTGCGTATCGAGCAGGTCGGCGCGGCCGATCAGGTCGTCGAACTTGCGCACGCCGAGCTGTGCCATCAGCTGGCGCGCCTCTTCGGCGACGAAGAAGAAGTAGTTGACGACGTGCTCGGGCTTGCCGCTGAACTTCTGGCGCAGCACCGGGTCCTGCGTGGCGACGCCGACGGGGCAGGTGTTGAGGTGGCACTTGCGCATCATGATGCAGCCTTCGACCACCAGCGGCGCGGTGGCGAAACCGAACTCGTCGGCGCCCAGCAGCGCGCCGATGATGACGTCGCGGCCGGTTTTCATCTGGCCGTCTGCTTGCACGCGGATACGGCCGCGCAGGCGGTTGAGCACCAGGGTCTGCTGGGTTTCGGCGAGACCAATTTCCCAGGGCGAGCCGGCATGCTTGATGGACGACCAGGGCGAGGCACCCGTGCCGCCGTCATGGCCGGCGATCACCACGTGATCGGACTTGGCCTTGGCCACGCCTGCCGCGATGGTGCCGACGCCGACTTCGCTGACCAGTTTGACGCTGATGCTGGCGCGCGGGTTGACGTTCTTCAGGTCGTGGATCAGTTGGGCCAGGTCCTCGATCGAATAGATGTCGTGGTGCGGCGGCGGCGAAATCAGGCCCACGCCGGGCACCGAGTAGCGCAAGGCGCCGATGTATTCGCTGACCTTGCCGCCGGGCAGCTGGCCGCCCTCGCCGGGCTTGGCGCCCTGCGCCATCTTGATCTGGATCTGGTCGGCCGACACCAGGTATTCGGCGGTGACGCCGAAGCGTCCCGAGGCCACCTGCTTGATGCGCGAGCGCAGCGAGTCGCCGTCCTGCAGCGGCAGGTCGACCTCGACCTGTTTCGGGCCGATCACGCTTTTCAGCGTTTCACCCTTCTTGATCGGGATGCCCTTGAGCTCTTGCCGGTAGCGGTTCGGGTCTTCACCGCCCTCGCCCGTGTTGCTCTTGCCRCCWATGCGGTTCATGGCCACGGCCAGCGTGGCATGGGCCTCGGTGCTGATGGAGCCCAGCGACATGGCGCCGGTGGCGAAACGCTTGACGATGTCCTTGGCCGGCTCGACTTCATCAATCGGGATGGCCTTGGAGGGGTCGATCTTGAACTCGAACAGGCCGCGCAAGGTCATGTGGCGGCGGTTCTGGTCGTTGATCAGCTGCGCGTATTCCTTGTAGGTGTTCCAGTTGTTGGAACGCGTGGAGTGCTGCAGCTTGGCGATCGCGTCGGGCGTCCACATATGGTCTTCGCCGCGCACGCGCCAGGCGTATTCGCCGCCGGCGTCCAGCATGTTGGCCAGCACCGGGTCGTCGCTAAAGGCGGCGCGGTGCATGCGCAGCGCTTCTTCGGCGATCTCGAACACGCCCATGCCTTCGACCTGGCTGGCGGTGCCCGTGAAGAACTTGGCCACGGCGTCGCGGTTCAGGCCTATGGCCTCGAACAGCTGCGCGCCGCAGTAACTCATATAAGTAGACACGCCCATCTTGGACATGATCTTGGACAGGCCCTTGCCGATGGCCTTGGTGTAGTTGTAGACGGCTTTCTCGGTGCTGAGCTCGCCCGGCAGGCCCTTGGACAGCTCGGCCAGGGTTTCCATGGCGAGGTAGGGATGCACGGCTTCGGCGCCGTAACCGGCCAGCACGGCGAAGTGGTGCACTTCACGGGCCGAGGCGGTTTCGACCACCAGTCCGGCCGTCGTGCGAAGGCCTTCTTTCACCAGGTGCTGGTGGATGGCCGACAAGGCCAGCAGCGCCGGGATGGCGACTTGCGTGGCGCTGATGCCGCGGTCGCTGACGATCAGGATGTTCTTGCCGTCCTTGATCGCATCAACCGCCTCGGCGCACAGCGAGGCCAGCTTGGCCTCGACGCCCTCGTGGCCCCAGGCCAGCGGGTAGGTGATGTCCAGGGTGTAGCTCTTGAACTTGCCCTGGGTGTGCGACTCGATGTCGCGCAGCTTCTGCATGTCGGCAACGTTGAGCACCGGCTGGCTCACTTCGAGCCGCATGGGCGGGTTGACCTGGTTGATGTCCAGCAGGTTGGGCTTGGGGCCGATGAAGGACACCAGCGACATCACGATGGCTTCGCGGATCGGGTCGATGGGCGGGTTGGTCACCTGTGCGAACAGCTGCTTGAAGTAGTTGTACAGCGGCTTGTTCTTGTTCGAGAGCACGGCCAGCGGGCTGTCGTTGCCCATGGAGCCGGTGGCTTCCTCGCCGTTGGCGGCCATGGGGGACATCAGGAATTTGATGTCTTCCTGGGTGTAGCCGAAGGCCTGCTGCCTGTCGAGCAGGGGGATGTCGGAAACGGCGGGCACGGTCACCGGAGCAGCCTTCGCAGCCTTGCCGGCCACGTCGTCCAGCTTGATGCGCAGGTTTTCGATCCACTGCTTGTAGGGCTTGCTGTGCGCCAGCGTGGCCTTGATTTCCTCGTCGTCGATCATGCGGCCCTGTTCCAGGTCGATCAGGAACATCTTGCCGGGCTGCAAACGCCATTTGCGCACGATTTTGTGCTCGGGAATCGGCAGCACGCCCGATTCGGAGGCCATGATGACCAGGTCGTCGTCGGTCACGCAGTAGCGCGAGGGGCGCAGGCCGTTGCGGTCCAGCGTGGCGCCGATCTGGCGGCCGTCGGTGAAGACGATGGAGGCCGGGCCGTCCCAGGGCTCGAGCATGGCGGCATGGTATTCATAGAAGGCCTTGCGGCGCTCGTCCATGGTGGTGTGCTGTTCCCAGGGCTCGGGGATCATCATCATCACGGCCTGGCTGATRGGGTARCCRGCCATGGTCAGCAGTTCCAGRCAGTTATCGAAGGTGGCGGTGTCGGACTGGCTGGCAAAGCTGATCGGGTAGAGCTTTTGCAGGTCGGCGCCCAGCACCGGCGAGGACATCACGCCTTCGCGCGCCTTCATCCAGTTGTAGTTGCCCTTGACGGTGTTGATCTCGCCGTTGTGCGCGACGTAGCGGTAGGGGTGGGCCAGCGGCCACTCGGGGAAGGTGTTGGTGGAAAAACGCTGGTGCACCAAGCCGAGCGCGGAAACGCAGCGCGTGTCGGTCAGGTCGCGATAGTAGGTGCCCACYTGGTCAGCSAGCAGCAGGCCYTTGTAGACCACSGTGCGGCTGGACATGCTGGGAACGTAATACTCTTTGCTGTGCGTCAGGCGCAGGTTCTGGATGGCGGCGCTGGCGGTCTTGCGGATGACGTAGAGCTTGCGCTCCAGTGCGTCCTGGACGATCACGTCGTTGCCGCGGCCGATGAAGATCTGCCGCAGGATGGGTTCTTTTTCGCGCACGGTAGGCGACATGGGCATGTCGCGGTTGACCGGCACGTCGCGCCAGCCCAGCAGCACCTGGCCTTCGGCCTTGACGGCGCGCTCGAGCGCCTGTTCGCAGGCCAGGCGGGAAGCGTGCTCTTTCGGCAGGAACACCATGCCGACGCCGTATTCACCGGGCGGTGGCAGCTGAACGCCTTGCGTCGCCATTTCTTCACGGTACAGCGCGTCGGGCAGCTGGATCAGGATGCCGGCGCCGTCACCCATGAGTTTGTCGGCCCCCACTGCACCCCGGTGGTCGAGGTTTTCGAGAATTTTCAGGCCTTGCTGGACGATGGCATGGCTTTTGTGCCCCTTGATGTGCGCCACGAAACCGACGCCGCAGGCATCGTGCTCGTTGGCTCCGGAGTACAAACCGTTTTCTTCAAAATGCTTGATTTCAGCAGCCGTGGTCATGGCAATTCCTCGTCGGTTGGGGATGACGGCGATGCAAGGGTGGCCTCGAAAAAAGGCCGGCAACGCTTCCATCCGCAAGGTTCATAATTTTTCGCAGGGAATGGGAGCATAGTGCAGTGCAACAACAATGCCAAGCACTTTAAATGGGGTCAGATACTGATTAAATATCGATTAAATTAATCGGAATTTAATTGGGGACATATTAAATTTCACCGCAGCAATCCCCTTGAGAAAGGTTCTGCTCAGGAGGTCGACACTTCCTCTTTTGGCGCCGCAGGCGGACGCCCTGCCTGGTTTTTGGTCACCCGGCGGTCCGTGCGCTTTTGCAGTTCCGCCAGAAAATCAGCCCCGCCGAGCGCCCAGCCGCTGAGGGCCGCGCGGGTCAGCAAGTCTTGCTGCTCCAGCGTGATGCCGGCGCGCACCAGTTCGGCGTAAGCCGCCTCCCGGGCAAAAGGCGTGTTGCCCAGCGCCCAGACCAGCGGATGTGGCGTCAGCAGGCTGTCTACCCGCAGGCCCGCGTAATGGCCGTGGCTGGACCAAGGATAGTCCCTGGCCTCGGCCACCAGGCCCGCGCGGACCGGGTTCAGGTCCATATAGGCCATGCAGGCCAGCAGGTAGCGCTCGGCCTCGATCACGGTGGCGCGGTAACGCCCTTCCCACAGGGTGCCGGAGCGCCCCTGGCTGTCATTGAAGTAGCGCACATAACGCCGCCCCGCGGCCTGCATCATCTGCGGCAGGCCCTCCGCTGTGCTGGGCGTGGCCAGCAGGTGGAGATGGTTGTCCATCAGCACGTAGGCGTGCAGGGCAACGCCGGATTTGCAAGCGCTTTCGTCGATCAGCCCCAGCAGCATCTGGCGGTCGGCGGCGGACGAAACGATGGCCTGGCGGTTATTGCCCCGCTGGATGATGTGGTGGGGGTAGCCGGGAAGGGTCAGACGCGGAAGACGGGCCATGGGATGCAATGCCTGGAGTTTGCACCATGATATTGGAACCCGACCCTGATTTCACCCTCTCCCCCGAGAGGGCCGAGAAAGCGGCCGCGGCGTTTAGCGGACGACCTTGCCGTCGGGGGTGATGGTGACCAGGTCTATCGCGCGCACCGATTCGTATTTCTTCGGACGCAGGTTGACGCGAAAGCCGCCCACRTCGTAGTCCGTCATTGATTCAAAGGCTTTTTGCAGACCGGCCCGGTCCGGCTTGCCGCTACCCGCCGCGCTGCGGCGCACGCCTTCAGCGAAGGTGCGGGCGGCGATGTAGCCTTCCACGCTTTCATAGCTGGGGGTCTGGTCGGTCTGGTTCAGCACATCAAGGTATTCCTTGATGATGGGCGTGCCGGTGCTGCGCGGCGAAGGCACGACCTGCGAAATCACGACACCGCCGATTTCCTTGCCGAGGGCGCTGAACAGCGGATCGATGCCGACGACAGAAAAATTCAGGAACTGGCCGCCGAAGCCGGCTTGCCGCATCTTGCGGATGAAAGCCGCCGATGAATTGAACAGGCTGACCTGGATGACGGCCTGCGGCTGCGCCTTCATCAGCGTTGCCACGGCCGCGTCGACCTTGTCGCTGTTGACCGGTGACAGCGCGCTACCGACGATGGCCGGCCGCTTCAAGTCTATGAGCGCCTGGTTGACGGCCGCCAGGCCGCCGCGACCCATGGCGTCGTCTTCGGCAAACACGGCGATGCGGTCCTGGTTCAGCGTGGCGCAATGGCGCGCGATCTTGTAGGCCTCGTCGGCCAATGCGGGACGCACATGGAACACGTTGCTGAGTGCGGGATCGTGCAGCGCGTCCGACGCGGCGAAGGGCGCGAAGAACAAGGTGCCCGAAGCTTTGGCGGCGGCAAACGCGGCATCGCAACTGGCCGTGCCGGTGAAACCGAAAAGCGCGTCAACGCCCTCGTCGATCAATTGCTTGGCATTGGCCGCGGCCTTGGCCGGCGCGTAACCGTCGTCCAGCGCTTTGACTTCGATCTTGTAGCCGCCCGCGCCGTTCTTGGCGTTGATCGCGTCGAAGTAAATCTTGGCGCCGTTCAGGTAGGCCAGGCCGATCTGGTCGGCGGCGCCGGTGAGCGGCACGGATTGCCCGATGACGATTTTTCGCGCGGTCTTGCTTTGCGCCCACAGCGCGGGACTTGCCACCACAGCGCCTGCCGACACACCACCGAGAATTAACTGACGCCGATTGAAACCCATGACAACACCTTTTGAGATACGGGAATAGCCAAAGCAGGTTTGATGCCTGCATTGCAGCATGCGCTTACTGTTCCAAAGAAATGTCACAAAGTGTGCGCAGACCTCAAGCGTAATCCGTGTGAAGCCGAAAAGACAGCGGGGAAATGCCGACACGTCATAAGCCTATGCGCCGTCTTATAGCCCTTGATGACGGCACTCGGCGCTCTATTGTGTGGGACTGGCGCTAATGCGTCGGTGTGCGCAAAGCCGCCAAGCGGTGCAGCTGCAGCGCCAGGACAAGGCCAAGCGCAGAGCTGGCCGCAGTGACCCAGCCCGTCCATTGCCAGCCCCCTGCTGCCGCAGCCACCCAGGCCACCAACGGAGGGCCCGCGAACTGGCCCAGCGCCGACCACTGCTGCATCCAGCCCACCGTGGTGGACACCGTGTCGGCACTGGGGGCCAGGCGGACGGCCAGGCTGAACAGGGTCGCGGGAATCAAGCCGCCAACCATGGAGAAACCGAGGATGGCCGCGTATTGCAGCGCGGGCGGCACGCCCGAAAAAGCCAGCAAGGCGCCGCCGCCCATTGCCAGGAAGCCCGCGCCCAGCAACACCAGCGGCGGCAGGCCGCGGCCCAGCAAGCGCCCGGCGGCGACGTTGCCGATGATATTGACGGCGGCGGCCAGCGCCGTCAGCGGCCCCGCCCAGTTAGCGGCCACACCGGCCTGCGCATAGATGGACGGCAGGAAACCGACCACCGCGAGCCATTGTCCCGAATACGCCGCAAAGGCCATGGCCATCAGCCAGGCAGCGCGCGAGCGCAGGGTTGCCGCGATGAGTTGGCCGCCGCGGGGCCGGCCGGCCGCCGGGACCGCCTCGGGCGGCTCAACCGGCACCCGCCATGCGAGCACCAGGGCCAGCACCGCAGCCAGTGCGGCCAGCAGCCACCACAGGATGCGCCAGCCCCATTGCGGGCTGCCCAAAGCGATGAGGTGGGGTCCGCCCAGCAACGCCAGTGAAGCGCCCAGCGGCATGTAAGCGCCCCACATGCCGAGCATGCCGTTCAGCTTTTCCTTTGGTACCAGCCGGCGCACCAGGGCCGGCGCCGGCAGCACCACCCACAAAAATCCCAGGCCTTCCAGGACGCGTGTCGCCAGCAGGCCATAAACACCAGGCGCCATGGCCCCCAGGGCGCTGGCCAAGGCCAGCACCCAGAGGCCCGCCACCATGCTGCGCTTGAGCCCCGCGCGCTGCACGGCCAGCCCCGTCACCAGCCCAAGCGCCATACCGGCCAGTTGCACCAGCGACAACAAAAAGCCAGCCTGCAGCAGCGAGACGCCCAGCACCTGGCCCAGCACAGGCAAAGCGGGCGGCAGCTTGCCCACATGCAGCGCGGCCACCACGCCGGCCGCGATCACGCACCAGGCGGCTCGCATGCTGGCGACGGTATCCGGCTTGGTTTCAGTCACGCGGGGGCAAGGCGTGAGGGGAAAGTTCAGGCCGCGAAAGCGGTCCGCCCCTTGAGGCGTTCATGTTCTTTGGCGGCAAAGCGGTCCGTCATGCCGGCGATGTAGTCGGCCACCACGCGCTCGGGCTTGGCGCCGGCGGCGTGCGGGACGTCGACGCCGTCAAAGCGGTCGATGTGGGCCTGCGGCATCTGCGCGGGGTCGGCCATGTAGGCCTCGAACAGGTCGCGCACAACTTGCTTGGCGGCCTGCGTGGTCTCCACCACCTTGGGGTGGCGGTAGAGGTTTTGCAGCAGGAAGCGCTTGAGCAAGGCCGACTGCCGCGCCATCTCTGGCGTGAAGCAGACCAGCGCGGGGTGCTGGCGCACCTCGTCGGCGCTCGCGGGCGCCGCCTTGTGAATCGCCGCCCAGGTCGCATCCATCACGTTGTAGACCTGCGCGCTGAGCATGCGGCGTATGGTCTCAAACAGCAAGCGGCGACCCTGCAGGCCGGGATGGGCCAGCCGCGTCTCGCGGCAATATTGGCTGAAGAGTTCCACATCCTCGAATTGCTCCAGCGTCAGCAGGCCGGAGCGCACGCCGTCGTCGATGTCGTGCGCGTTGTAGGCGATTTCGTCGGCCAGGTTGGCGAGCTGCGCTTCCAGGCTGGGCTGTTGCCATTGCGGGCCTTCGGTGGGCTGCTCCACGAATCGGCGGGCCACGCCGCCCGGCTCGCGCGCCTCGATGCGCAGCGCATTGCGCCTGGAGCAGTGTTTGAGGATGCCCTCGCGCGTCTCGAAGCTGAGGTTCAGGCCGTTGTAGGCCGGGTAGCGCTCTTCCAGCGCATCCACGACGCGCAGGCTTTGCAGGTTGTGCTCGAAGCCGGCGCTCTCGGGATGGCCGGCTTTGAGGCAGGCGTTCAGGGCATCCTGGCCGGCGTGGCCGAAGGGCGTGTGGCCCAGGTCGTGCGCCAGCGCGATGGCCTCCACCAGGTCCTCATTGAGCTGCAGCGTGCGGGCGATGGAGCGCCCCAGTTGCGCCACCTCCAGCGAATGGGTCAGGCGGGTGCGGAACAGGTCGCCCTCGTGGTTGAGGAACACCTGGGTCTTGTAGACCAGGCGCCGAAAGGCCGTGGAATGCACGATGCGGTCGCGGTCGCGCTGGAAGTCGGAGCGCGTGGGCGCGACCGGTTCGGTGTAGCGGCGCCCGCGCGACAGCGCGGGGTCACAGGCATAAGGCGCGAGGGTCATGGTTCACGCTCTCCAGGCGGTTACGCGCACTACGCGCAGCACAAGTCGATCACGCCGCGCACCAGCGCGTCGGGCGCGCTGCGAAGCGCCGCTTTGCCTGGGCCGTCGATCACGATAAAACGGATCTCGCCGGCTTCGGATTTTTTGTCGACACGCATCAGTTCCAGGTAGCGCCCGGCATTGTCGGTGGCCGACAGCACAGGCGCCTTGACCGGCAGACCGGCGCGCCGCACCAGCCGGGTCAGCCGCTCCACAAAAGCCATGTCGACCAGGCCCAGGCGCTCGGACAGGTGGGCGGCCATCACCATGCCGCAGCCCACGCCCTCGCCGTGCAGCCATTCGCCGTAGCCCAGGCCGGATTCAATCGCATGGCCAAAGGTGTGGCCGAAATTCAGGATGGCCCGCAGGCCCGTTTCACGCTCGTCCTGGCCCACCACCCAGGCCTTGATTTCACAGCTGCGTTTGATCGCGTGGGCCATGGCCGCGGGTTCCCTGGCCAGCAGGCCGTCGAGGTTGGCCTCTATCCACGCCAGGAAATCCATATCGGCGATCGGTCCGTATTTGATGATCTCGGCCAGGCCCGCGCTCAGTTCGCGCGGCGGCAGCGTCGCCAGGGCATCGAGGTCGCAGACCACCAGCAGCGGCTGGTAGAACGCGCCAATCATGTTCTTGCCGAGCGGGTGGTTGATGGCCGTCTTGCCGCCCACCGAGGAATCCACCTGCGCCAGCARGGTCGTGGGTACCTGCACAAASGGCACGCCGCGCATRTAGCTGGCGGCGGCGAAWCCGGTCATGTCGCCCACCACGCCGCCGCCCAGCGCGAACATCACCGTCTTGCGGTCGCTGCCGTTCTCGAGCAAGGCGTCAAAAATCAGCTGCAGCGTGATCCAGTCCTTGTGGACTTCGCCGTCGGGCAAGCTGACCAGCAGCACCTTGCCATAGCGCTGGCGCAGCGCCTGGCTAAGTTGCGCCGCATACAAAGGGGCCACTGTCGTGTTCGACACCACCAGCGCGGTGGCGGCTTTCGGGAGATCCTGGTAAGTCAGCGCATTGCCGAGAAGCCCGTTGCCGATGGCGATCGGATAGCTGCGCTCGCCAAGGTCGATCTGGACCCGTGCCGCCGCTGAAGAGGAATTTGCGTGCATAGGTGGGAGTGTAGAGGGACTCGCCGCGCCGCGGCTACCCGCTTGCAGCCAAAGGGGTGGTCAGGGCGGAGCCAGCAAGCCGGCCAGCTCCAGCTGCATGAGGATCATGTTGACCAGGGTGGACACCGAAGGGCGACCGGTCTCGATGACGAAGTGGGCGGTTTCGCGGTACAGCGGGTCGCGCGCGGCATAAAGGTCCCTAAGCCTGGCCAACGGGTCTGCCACCTGGAGCAGGGGCCGGTTCTGGTCGTGCCGCAGGCGGCGAAATACTTCTTCGGGAATGGAATGCAGGTAGACCACTTGCGCGCGCTCGCGAAGGTGCTGGCGATTGGCGGGGCGCAGCACCGTCCCGCCGCCGCTGGACAGCACGCAGGACTGGCCCTGTGTCAGCTCGTCGATCACCTGCTGCTCGATATCGCGGAAGGCGTTCTCGCCCTCACGCTCGAAAAACTCGCGGATGGAGCAGGCGATGCGCTGCTCGATCACCTGGTCCGAATCGATGAAGCGCAGCCCTATTTTGCGGGCCAGATGCCGGCCGACGGTGGACTTCCCCGAACCCGGCAGGCCCACGCAGGCAATTCTCAACGGGTTTGCATTCAATGGAGTCTGGGGGCATTCGCCCCGGGATGCGTGATTGGAGGAAGGAAAGGAAATGGGCCGGCTTCACAAACGCGACAGGCCCCAAAGGGCCCGCCGTTACCTGCATTTTCCACCAAACCGGCCCCGCCTCGCGGCGCAGCCGGCCCCCGGGTTCAGCGCAGTGCCGATCCGTTGGTCAGCATCTTGGGCGTAATGAACACCAGCAGCTCGGATTTCGTGGCGGAGCGGGTCCGCTGCTTGAAGAGGTTGCCGACGCCCGGCAGGTCGCCCAGGAACGGAACCTTGGTTTCGTTGTCGCGGTCGTTTTGTTCAAAAATACCGCCGATCACCACAGTCCCGCCGTTTTCCACCAGAACCTGGGTCTGGATGTGCTTGGTGTCGATCGCGAAGCCGTTGGCCGTTTCGCGGCCCACGCTGTCCTTGTTGACGTCGACGTTCAGGATGATGTTGCCTTCAGGCGTGATCTGCGGCGTGACCTCGAGCTTCAGGTTGGCCTTGCGGAAGCTGATGGACGTGGCGCCGCTGGAAGTCGCCTGCTGGTACGGCAGTTCCGTGCCCTGCTCGATCAGCGCCTTCACCTGGTCCGCCGTGACAACGCGGGGGCTGGAAACGATCTTGGTCTTGCCGTCAGCTTCGGAGGCGGAAATCTCCAGATTGAGGAATCGCGTCTTGGCCGCATTGAACAGGGACACGGCAAACGTCGCCGCCGAGAAGCCGTTCTGGCCCACGCCCGGCAGGCTCACAAATTCACCGGCATTGGTGCCCGCCGTCGCCGCGCTGTAGGTGCCGCCGAACGCCGTGTTGGTATTCTGGTTGAAGGGCTGGCCGCCGAGGCGCACGCCCAGCGACTTGCCGAAGGTGTCCGAAGCCTCGACGATGCGCGCCTCGATCAGCACCTGGCGAACCGCCACGTCGAGTTTGGTGATCAGACTTTGGACCGCCTCCAGCCTCGAGGGGATGTCGGTCACAAACAGCTGGTTGGTCCGGGCTTCGGAAATGACGCTGCCGCGCTGGGACAGGATACGGGCGCTCGCCGGCCCGCTTCCGCCGGCGCTGATCTGTGTCGCGATGTCCGCAGCCTTGGCGTAATTGATCTGGAAAGACTGGGTGCGAACGGGCTCGAGACTCTGGATGGCATTGCGCGATTCCAGGTCCAGCTTGTCCTTGGCAGCCAGTTCGTCCTTGGGCGCGATGACCAGCACGTTGCCGTTTTTGCGCATGCCCAGGCCCTTGGACTGGAGAATGATGTCCAGCGCCTGGTCCCAGGGCACATCCTTCAGCCTCAGCGTGACGCTGCCCGTCACGGAATCGGACGTGACGATGTTGAAGTTCGTGAAGTCGGCGATCACCTGCAACAGGGAACGGATTTCAATGTTCTGGAAGTTCAGCGAGAGTTTCTCGCCGGTGTAGCCGGGTCCCTGGGTCAGTTTGCTCGGGTCGACCTTCAGGGGGCGGACTTCCAGCACAAACTGGTTGTCGCTTTGGTAGGCGCTGTGCTCCCAGGCGCCCTTGGGCTCCACCACCATGCGGACCTTGTCGCCGGTCTGGAAAGTTGTGACGGTTTGCACCGGCGTGCCGAAGTCGGCCACGTCGAGCCGGCGGCGCAGGCCTTCAGGCAAGGCCGTCTTCAGGAATTCAACTACCAGGGTCTGGCCCTGCTGGCGTATGTCAACGCCCACTTCGTTATTGGTCAGGCCCACGACGATGCGCCCGGCACTGTCGGTTCCACGGCGGAAGTCGACATCCTTGAGCGGCAACACATCGCGATTGCGGCTTTCCGCGAACACCTGCGCGGGCGCCGCTGGCGAAGCACTTGCCGAGGAGGACGGATCCAGTGTGATCACCAGTGATTTGCCCTGAATGTCGGCCTTGTAAGTCGACGGCGCCTTGAGATTGAGCACCACGCGGGTCCGGTCGCCGGCCTGCACCACGTTTGCCGAGCGCAGGTTACCGACGTTCATGTCCACCGCGGTCCGTCCCATGGCATTGCTTACACCGGGGAAATCCAGGGCGATACGCGCCGGCGACTGGATGGTGAATCCGTTGGGGATGGCGGTCAAAGGCTCGGCCAGGTCGATGCGGATGATCTCTGAGCCGCCCTGGACCGAACCGGTCACCGATTGAATGGAGTTTTGCGCCTGTGCGGCCGCCGGCAGCACCGCCACCAGCAGCGACAAAGCCATGCCGAATGAAGCGCCGCGCAACACACGTTCAAGCAAACGCGTCAGGCCGCCTCCCGTACCCTGTGCTGCCAATGCCCATGTTTGCTTGTTCATTTTGATCCCTCTAATAGCTGTAAAGTCGCCGTCCGCTCAATCCATTCGCCCGCAGCGTCCTGCACGATCTCACGCAGGGAAAGGCTTGTTTCACCCACCTGCGTGATCCGGCCGTAATTCTGCCCAAGGTAGTTGCCGACCCGGACCTGGTAAATCAGGTTGTCGACCTTGACCAGCGCCACCGGCTGGCCCACCTTGATCAGGCTTCCGACCATGAAGGTCGCGTCCAGGGGGTAGGCTTCCAGGGGTTCCTTGCGCCGGCTCAGTTCCGGCGCGATCAGGCCCGCATTTGCCGTCGCCTGGTTGGAGTCACGCTTGAGAGCCTGCGTCAATTTCTGGTTGCTGAAGGGCTCAATGGCGCCTTCCTGGTTATAGGCCTGCGGCGAGAATTTGGTGGGCTCGGGCAGAGGGTCGACCTTGGGCCGGGTCGCGTTGCGCTGCTCCGTCATCCATTGCTGGAGTTCTTCCTGCTCGGACGAGCCGCAACCGGCCAACGTCAATAGCGCCAATACCAGACCGCCGGTCAGCACATAGTTGTTAAGCCTCATTTTTTGGCTCCCGGGGCGCTCTTGCGCTGCAGGGCCACTTCCTCGGGGTCGAGGTAGCGGAATGTCTTGGCCGTGGTGTCCATGACGAGATTCCCGTCTTTGGCCGGCACCAGGGCCAGGTTGTTCAAGGTCACGATGCGGGAGAGATTGGCGATGTCCGCGGCAAAGGCGCCAATGTCGTGGTAACGGCCCGTGACGCGCACGGCGATGGGCAGTTCGGCGTAGTACTCTTTAACGCTGACCTGGCCCGGCCGGAACAGCTCGAACTGCAGGCTGCGGCCCAGGCCGGCTTGATTGATGTCCGACAGCAGGGCATCCATTTCAGCCTTGCTCGGAAGCTGCTTCTCCAGCTGGGTCACATATTGCTGAACCTGCTCGCGCTGCTTTTTCAGGGCATCGAGGTTCACCGCCTGCACCAGTTTCTTCTTGTAATCTTCCCGCAACTGGACTTCCTTGGCCTGCTCGGCCGTCAGTTCTTCGTCCGAGGAACTGAGCCAGACAAACCACAGCGCGACCACCACGAGAACCGTGACGGCGACGCAGAGAAGATAGCGCGGCAGCGCCGGCCATGACGGCGGGTCATTGGCGTCAAGCCCGGAGAACTGGGCCTTCAGGCTGTTTTGGATCGCCGAGAAATCGACGGAGATTTTGGGAGTTTTTGCCATGATCGTTCAACCTGCTTCAGGCTTTGGCCGGGATCGCCGCAGCCGCCGGCGCGGCACCAGGCGTCGAGCCGGCCGGTGCGGAACCGGGCGCCTTGGGCGCGGCGGGGCGCTTGAGCCCGACACGCATGGAGAAATTGGATACACGCCGCTGGTCGCGCGGCGTCAGCGACACCATGCTGGCCGTGATTTCAACCAGTTCCGGCCGGGTCAGCCAGGGGCTGTTGTTGGCCAGGTTGCGCAGAAGTTCGGAAACCCGCTCGTTGGACTGGGCCACGCCGGTGATGAACACCGTCTGGTTGTCCTGCTTCATGCTGTTGATGTACACGCCGTCAGGCAACTGCTTGACCAGCTCGCTGAGCAGGTAGACCGGCAGGTTGCGGTTACCTTGCAGGTCTTCCACCGCGTTCTGGCGTGCCCTCAGTGCGGCGATTTCCGCCTGCAGCGTGGCGATGTCCTTGATCTGCGCTTCCAGGCGCGTGATCTCGACTTTCAGGAAATTGTTCTTGCTGCGCTGGGCTTCGATCTGTGCGAGGTACCAGGAGTACACGGCGCCGCAGATCAAGCCGCCGATCAGGGCGGCCATGCCAAGCGTGGCGAAAAACGTTTCGCGCCTGCGCTTGCGCGCAGCTTCGCGGTGCGGGAGCAGATTGACCAGAATCACTGCAGGAACCTCCGCAAAGCCAGACCGCAGGAGGTCAGGTAAGACGATGCCTCACGGCGCATTTTCTTTTCCCGTACGCTGTCGCCCAGTTCCATGCCCTCAAAAGGGTTGGCCAGGAGGCAGGCGAACGAAGTCTGCTGCGTGACGGAATCGGTCAGCCCCGGCAGGGCGGAAGAACCGCCGGCCAGCATGACGTAGTCCACCTTGTTGTGCGGGGTGCTGGTAAAGAAGAACTGCAGGGCGCGGCCGATTTCCTGGGCCATGCTTTCCACAAAGGGCTTCAGGACGCCGGAGCCGTAGTCTTCCGGCAGGTCGCCGCTGCGCTTCTTGCTTTCGGCCTCTTCCGGCGAAAAGCCGTACTGGCGGACGATCAGCTGCGTCAGTTGCGCGCCGCCGAAGGCCTGGTCGCGCTCATACAACACTTCGTCGTTCTTGATGACCTGCATGCTGGTGGTCAAGGCGCCGACCTCGAACAGGGCGACCATGGTGTCCACCCCCTTGTTGGGCAGGTTTTCGATCAGGCGGGCGGTTGCCAGGCGCGAAGCGTAGGACTCCACATCGACCACGATGGGCTTGAGCCCCGCGGCTTCCGCCAGGCCTTCACGGTCCTGGACCTTCTCCTTGCGCGAGGCCGCAATCAGCACCTCGACATCGCCGCTGGAGGTGGCACTGGGGCCCACCACACAGAAGTCAAGGCTGACTTCATCCAGGGAGAAGGGAATATATTGGTTGGCTTCCGACTCGACCTGGGTTTCGAGTTCGGCGTCCGTCATGCCGCCGGGCAGGATGATTTTTTTGGTGATGACCGCGGAAGCGGGCAGCGCCATGGCGACGTTTTTGGTGCGGGTTCCGCTCTTTTTGACCAGGCGGCGCACGGCGTCGGCGACTTCGTCGAATTTTTCGACGTTGCCGTCGGTGATCCAGCCGCGTTCCAGGGGCTCGATCGCACAGCGATCCAGCACCAGGTTACCGGCCTTGTCACGGCTCAACTCCACCAGCTTGACGCTGGACGAACTGATATCCAAACCCAGCAAAGCGGGTTGTTGGCGGTTGAATAACGACCCCAGAGAGATCAAGGCAGTCCCCAAATGACGGCTAATATGTAGCCCTGCATACTTAAGAAATCACTTGAATAGTAGCAGTAAGCTCTTTGTGCAGTAAGGATTTTTCCTGTTCCGCACATCCAGAACGTTGTCAAAAGCCGACGCTTGTAACCGAGTGCAAGTGAGCCGACGGGGGTAAGACGATGTCTGCAAACGTAAAAGAGTGATGCGGCGGCGCCAGCCCGGTACGCCCCGGTTTCCAGGATTTTTATAATAGTGACGCGACTTTACGATTGCCTACATGCCCTCCACGCCCACCTCTCCTGATTCAAATCCCGGCCCGGCCAAGTCGTCAAGGCCAGCCAAGTCCTGGCTGCCGCGCTGGCTGGTCAAACTTATGCTGTGGAGCACCGGCCTGTTGCTCGCAGGCGTCGTCAGCGTCCTGCTGTTCGTCGCCGTGGCCCTGTCGGTTGCCTACCCCAACCTTCCCGACATCTCGGACCTGGTGGACTACCGGCCGAAACTGCCGCTGCGCGTTTATTCCGCCGATGGGGTGGTGATCGGCGAATTCGGCGAGGAGCGGCGCAGCCTGACCCCCATCAAGGACATCCCGCAGGTCATGAAAGATGCCGTGCTGGCCATTGAGGACGCGCGCTTTTTCTCCCATGGCGGGGTGGACTACCTGGGCGTGATCCGCGCCGGCTTCGCCAACGTGGGCCGGGCCAAGAGCCAGGGCGCCTCCACCATCACCATGCAGGTGGCACGCAATGTCTATCTCTCGGCGGAAAAAAGCTACACCCGCAAGATCTACGAGATCCTGCTGACCTTCAAGCTGGAGCACATGCTGACCAAGGACCAGATCCTTGAGATCTATATGAACCAGATCTTCCTGGGCAACCGGGCTTACGGCTTTGCCGCGGCTTCCGAGGCTTATTTCGGCAAGCCGCTCAAGAACATCACGATCTCCGAGGCGGCCATGCTGGCCGGCCTGCCCAAGGCGCCGTCGGCCTACAACCCCATCATCAACCCCAAACGCGCCCGGGCGCGCCAGCTCTACATCATCGAGCGCATGGAGGAAAACGGCTTCATCACGGCCGAGCAGGCCAAGGCCGCCAAGGAAGAGCCCCTGAAGGTCAGGACCGGGCCCGACGCCGGCCGGGTGCATGCCGAGTACGTGGCCGAAACGGTGCGCCAGCTGGTCTACAACCAGTACGGCGACGAAACCTATACCCGCGGGTTGAACGTCTACACGACCCTGCGCGCCACCGACCAGACCGTGGCCTACAAGGCGCTGCGCAAGGGCATCATGGATTACGAGCGCCGCCAGATCTACCGCGGCCCCGAGAAATTCATAGATCTGCCCGCCAATCCCCAGGAAACCGAAGACGCCATCGACGACGCGCTGACCGACAACCCCGACAACGGCGACGTCATGTCAGCCGTGGTGCTCGAGGCCAATCCCAAGCGCATCCTGGCCATGCGCCAAAACAGCGAAACCGTCGAAATCACCGGCGACGGCCTCAAACCCGCGCAGTCCGGCCTGGCCGACAAGGCCGGCCCCAATATCAAGATCCGCCGCGGCGCCCTGATCCGCGTGGCAAAAACGCCGAAAAACACCTGGGAAATCACCCAGCTGCCCGAGGTCGAAGGCGCTTTTGTGGCGCTGGACCCGCGCGACGGCTCCATACGCGCGCTGGTGGGCGGCTTTGATTTCGAGAAAAACAAGTTCAACCACGTGACCCAGGSCTGGCGCCAGCCCGGCTCCAGYTTCAAGCCCTTTATCTACTCGGCCGCACTGGAAAAAGGCTTCACCCCCGCCACCGTGGTCAACGATGCTCCGCTGTTCTTYGACGCCGGCGTGACCGGCGGCCAGCCCTGGGAGCCGAAGAACTACGACGGCAATTTCGAAGGCCCGATGAGCCTGCGCACCGGCTTGAAGAAATCCAAGAACATGATTTCCATCCGGATCCTGCAGGCCATTGGCGCGCCCTACGCCCAGGACTGGATCACCCGCTTCGGTTTTGAGGCCGAAAAGCACCCCGCCTACCTGACCATGGCGCTGGGCGCAGGCTCGGTCACGCCCATGCAGATGGTGACCGCCTACTCCGTGTTCGCCAACGGTGGCTACCGCGTCAATCCCTACCTGGTCACCAAAATCACCGACCAGCGCGGCAAAGTCCTGCTGGACACCAAGCCGCCCGCGCTGGACGAGTCGGCCCGGGGCATAGAGGCGCGCAACGCCTTCATCATGGACAGCCTGCTGCAGGAAGTCGCGCGATCCGGCACGGCAGCCAGGGCGCAGGCCACGCTCAAGCGGCCCGACCTCTACGGCAAAACCGGCACGACCAATGACTCCATCGACACCTGGTTCGTGGGTTTCCAGCCCACACTGGCGGCGGCGGTCTGGATGGGCTACGACACGCCCAAGAAGCTCGGCGACCGGGAAACCGGCGGCGGCCTGAGCCTGCCGATCTGGATCAATTACATGGAATACGCCCTCAAGGGCGTTCCGGTCGCCGAATACCCGGCGCCCGAAGGCGTCGTCAACGTGGGCGGCGAGTGGTACTACAGCGAGTACGCCCGGGGCTCGGGTGTCAGCACCGTGGGCATCCAGCAAGACCCGGCCGCCGCCAATGCGGGCCAGCCGGCCAGCCCCGCCGGACCGGGCGGCGCGATCCAGGTGCTGCCGCCCTCGGACGAGAAAAAGCGCATCCTGGACCTGTTCAAGAACTGACGGTCGCGCACCGTGCATGAAAAACGGCCCTCACGGGCCGTTTTTCACTTCCAGCGCGGCCGGAGCAATCAGTCCGGCGCCTTGAACACCAGCGGCTGGCCGGCCTGCTCGCCGGCGTAGCGTGAGAGCTGGGCGAAAAATTCGCTGGAATCCTTGGTGTCAGCCCAGCGCCCCGCACTGTATTTATAGTGAAACCCGCCGGCCCTGGCCGCCATCCAGATTTCCTGCAGCGGTTTCTGCAGGTTGATGACGATCTGGCTGCGGTTGGCAAAGGTCAGCGTGACCATGCCGCCGGTCCGCTGGTTGTCGATGTCCGCATCGGTCTCATCGTTGATCCGGTCGCAGGCCGCTTCCACTGCCTGGAGCGCGCGCTCGGCCAGATCCTGGTATTCAAGGTCCGTCATTACAATCCCGTCATGGTTTCTTCAGTTCAAATTTTAGGCCGCGCCCGCAATCCCGGCTTCCGGCATGGCCTTGCCGCGATTGTGGCCGCAGCCGCCCTGCTGGCCGGTTGCGGCCAAAAAGGCGCGCTTTACCTTCCCGTGCCACCCAAGGTCCCGGCCGCGGCCCTGCCCACCTCGCCCACGCCATCAACCACTCTTCCCGAGGCACCTCCCGCCGCGGTAACCGCACCGGTTGTGCCGGCCTCGGCCGCCCGCTAAACATTTGACGACCGGCCTTGAGGGACTCCAGGCCGTGCGCGGCCTGAACCTTGAAATCCAAGGCATCGACGCAAAGACACCTTGAATCGGTCATGGCGCGCAGGCCGCGCGCTCCTTAAGATACCTCGAACCTTTCCTTCCACAGCCAGCACCACCCATGACCCGCCCATCCCTTCCCGGCCATCCGCATTTCGCCTACCGTGAGGGCGAGCTCTTTGTTGAAAACCTGCGCCTGCGCGATCTCGCCGCCGCGCACGGCACGCCGCTCTTCGTGTATTCCAAGGCCGCCATGCTGTCGGCGCTGGCCGCCTACCAGCGCGGCTTTGCCGGGCGCCATGCGCAGATCTGCTACGCCATGAAGGCCAACTCCTCGCTGGGCGTACTGCAGGTGTTTGCCCGCGCCGGCTGCGGTTTTGACATCGTCTCGGGCGGTGAGCTCGACCGCGTGCTGGCGGCGGGCGGCGAGGCGGGAAAAATCATTTTCTCGGGCGTGGGCAAAACCCGCGCCGAAATGCGCAAGGCGCTGGCCGCCGGCATAGGCTGCTTCAACGTCGAAAGCGAGGCCGAGCTCGACGTGCTGTCCGGGGTGGCGCTGGCCCAGGGCCTGCGCGCGCCCATCAGCATCCGCGTCAACCCGAACGTGGATCCCAAGACGCATCCCTATATTTCCACCGGCCTCAAGGACAACAAGTTCGGCGTCGCGCATGAAGACGCGCTGCGCATTTACCGGCATGCGGCTTCGCTCAAGGGCTTGCGCGTGGTCGGCATCGACTGCCACATCGGATCGCAGATCACCGACGCCACACCCTACCTCGACGCCATGGACCGGGTGCTGGACCTTGTGGCGGCCATTGAAGGCGCCGGCATCCCGCTGGAGCACATCGATTTCGGCGGCGGCCTGGGCATCAATTACAACAACGACACGCCCCCCGAAGCCGATGCGCTGTGGCAGCAATTGCTGGCCCGGCTGGATGCACGCGGCTACGGTGGCAAAAAACTCATGATCGAACCCGGCCGCTCCCTGGTCGGCAATGCCGGCGTGTGCCTGACCGAGGTGCTCTACGTCAAACCCGGCGAGCACAAGAACTTCTGCATCATCGACGCGGCCATGAACGACCTGCCGCGCCCGGCGATGTACCAGGCTTTCCACGCCATCGTGCCAGTGTCGGTTGCCGCCACGCCCGGAGCCGCGGAGATGACCTATGACGTGGTTGGGCCGGTCTGCGAAAGCGGCGACTGGATAGGCCGCGACCGCGCGCTCAGCGTGGTGGCGGGCGACCAGCTGGCCGTGATGTCGGCCGGCGCCTATTGCATGAGCATGGCCAGCAACTACAACACCCGCGGCCGCGCAGCCGAACTGCTGGTCGACGGCGACCAGGTGCACCTGATACGCCGCCGCGAAAGCGTGGAAGACCAGATGCGGCAAGAGCAACTGGTGGCTGGCTGAAGGCCTGCCCCGCGCTGCCTGCCGCTAGGACAGCTTGCCGCGCACGCCGTAGGCGGGCTGCGGTTTCTTTTTCTTGAAGTACTGCTGCACGCGCCAGCCCAATAGCACCGCGATGATCGCCGCGTAGACAAACACCTCGGCAAAGTTGTTCTTGCCGGCGCGCATCCAGAAAAAATGCAGAAGCCCCAGGCCGGCGATCAGGTAGACCAGCTTGTGCAGCCACTGCCAACGTTTTGCACCCATGGCCTTGATCGCGGCGTTGAAAGACGTGGCCGCCAGCGGCGTCAACAGCACAAAGGCGGAAAACCCCACCAGGATGAAAGGCCGCTTGGCGATGTCCCTGGCGATGTCGGCAAAGTCAAAGCCCATGTCGAACCAGCTGTAGCTCAGCAGGTGGATGACGACATAAAAATACGCAAACAGCCCCAGCATGCGCCGAAAACGCGCCAGCGCCGCCACGCCGCTAATGACCCTGAGCGGCGTGACCGCCAGCACGATGCAGATGAAACGCAGCGTCCAGTCGCCTGTGGCGCGTATCAGCGCTTCGGCCGGGTTGGCGCCCAGTTGGTTGCTGAAAGCGCCGTAGAACAGCCAGGTGAAGGGCAGCAGGCAAGCGATGAACAACACCGGCTTGGCCGCGGGGTGCAACAGCCACTTCTGCGTTGCCGCCATCACAGCCATCCGCCGCCGGGCCGCGCCAGGGCGGTATGAGACATATACCAGCAGGGGCCGGGGAACCGGCTTTGCCGGGCCGCAGGCGCAGCGGCCCCCTCGGGGGGCAGCGCAGTACGCGAAGCGACAAGCGTGGGGGCCATATTCATCAGAAGTTCTTCTTGAGGTCCATGCCCGCGTAGAGCTGGCCTACCTGGGCTTCATAGCCATTGAACATCAGGGTCTTGCGTTTTTTGGCGAACAGGCCGTCTTCGCCGATGCGGCGTTCGGTGGCCTGGCTCCAGCGCGGGTGGTCCACGTTCGGGTTCACGTTGGAATAAAACCCGTACTCCTGCGCCGCAGCCTTGTTCCAGGCCGTGCGCGGTTCCTTGTCGGTGAAGCGGATCTTGACGATGCTCTTGCCGCTCTTGAAACCGTACTTCCAGGGCAGCACCATGCGCACGGGCGCGCCGTTCTGGTTGGGCAGCACTTCGCCGTACATGCCGAAGGCCAGCAGCGCCAGCGGATGCATGGCTTCGTCCATGCGCAGGGCTTCCACATAAGGCCAGTCCAGCACGCGCGAGCCGACGAAGGGCATGGTCTTAGGATCGGCCAGGGTGATGAACTCGACATACTTGGCGTTGCCCAGTGGCTCGACCTTTTTGATGAGCTCGGACAGCGAATAACCGACCCAGGGAATCACCATGGACCAGCCTTCGACGCAGCGCAGGCGGTAAATGCGTTCTTCCTGCGGTGCAAGCTTGATCAGGTCTTCCAGCGTGAAAGTTTTGGGCTGCTTGACCAGGCCTTCAACGGCCACCGACCAGGGTTTGGTCACCAGCGTGTGGGCATTCTTGGCGGGGTCGGCCTTGTCGGTGCCGAACTCGTAGTAGTTGTTGTAAGTGGAGGCGTCTTTGTAGTCGGTGACCTTTTCCATGGTCGTGGCGCCGGCCACCGCCGATTTACCGCCGGTCAGGGCTGCCAGCTTGCCGGGCTTTTGCACCGTCTGCGCCATGGCCTGGCGCCCCGCCCAGCTCGCCATGGCCGTGCCCGCGGCGCCCGTGGCCATCAGCTTGATCAGGTCGCGACGGCCCTGGTAAATGCCCTGTGGCGTGATCTCGCTGGGAACAGTGTGGTCGAAACCGCTGGCGTGGGTCTTGATGAGCATGGGAGCGTCCTTGAAAAAATCCGTTATGGCTTAGTCTGAATACGCGGCAGTTTCTTACACGGATTCAGCCAGGGTAGAACCTGTTTACGCTCTAAGCGGTGCCGCGTTGGGGTGCAATCGGGATGAGTGGACCGACCGGGAACGCCGCATGGGCTAATGCCCATGCAAGGGCTCGGATGGCTCAATCGCCCGATTTCATCCCAACCCGGAGGGCAAGCGCCTTCTCGGGCGGTCTGCGGCGTTGCGGCGCTAGCCCATAGGTGAACTATGGGCGTCGCACCGCGCCTTGCATCCCATCCCGAGAAGGGGCTTGCGCGGCCCCGCTTAGAGCGTAAACAGGTTCTTACAAAGACTCCCCGCCGGCTACAAGGTTCCGTAGCTGTGCAAGCCCGAAAGGAACATGTTGACGCCCAGGAAGGCAAACGAAGTGACCGCCAGCCCCACCAGGGCCCACCAGGCGGCGACCGTTCCGCGCAGGCCTTTCATGAGCCGCATGTGCAGCCAGGCCGCGTAATTGAGCCAGACGATCAGCGCCCAGGTCTCYTTSGGGTCCCAGCTCCAGTAGCCACCCCAGGCCTCGGCGGCCCACAGGGCGCCCAGCACGGTGGCGATGGTGAAGAAAGCGAAACCGACGGCAATCGCCTTGTACATCACGTCGTCCAGCACCTCGAAGCTGGGCAGGCGCGCCGCGATGCGTTTGCGGCCCAGCAGGATGCCGGCGGCGATCAGCCCCGATACCGCGAGGTAACCGACCCAGTAGTAGCTGCCGCCCACTTCAGCCGGCGATTTGCTGCGAAACACRATGGGCACAAAACACAGCACCACACCCAGCAGCCACAGCGGCGTGAGCTGATGCCAGCGCTTTTCATCGGCCTGCTGCTTGATCAGGTAAGACAGCGACACCATGGCGGCCAGCGAGAACATGCCGTAGCCGATGAAGTTGGCCGGCACGTGCAGCTTCATCCACCAGCTTTTGAGGGCGGGCACCAGCGGCTGGATTTCATGGGCTTCGCGCACCACGGTGTACCAGAGCAAAAAGCCGACCGCGGCGCTGACCACCAGCATCACAAAAGCGCCCAGCGCGCGGGTGTTGTACTGCGATTCAAAGTAGAGGTAGAAGGCCGCCGTCATCCAGCAGAACAGCACGAACACTTCGTACAGGTTGCTCACGGGAATGTGGCCGACGTCGGCGCCGATCAGGTAGCTCTCGTACCAGCGCACCAGCGTGCCGACCAAGGCCATGCCGACGGCGACCCAGGCGATTTTGGAGCCCAGCGACTCCAGCGTGCCGCTCTGGCCTTTGGCGAACATGCCCAGCCAGTAAAAAATCGTGCTCATGAAGAACAGCACGCTCATCCACAAAATGGCCGACTGGCTGGACAGGAAATACTTGAGCCAGAACACCTGCTCAGCCCGCGCCAGGTCGCCCTGGTAGGAGGCGATGCCCAGCAGCGCAAAGACGCTCACCACCACCATCAGCACGCGCAGCGGCCGCCAGAACCAGCCCATCGCGATGGCCGCGGGAATAGCCGCCAGCAGGATGCCTTTTTCATAGACGTCCATGAAAGCGCCGTAGCGCGCGAAGGCGTAGAGAAAGCCGCCGGCGACCAGCGCGGCGAACACCCAGTCCAGCACATTGCGCCGGGCGAAATAGCCTTCGTTGAGGCTGAGCGTGCTGTCGCCGCCGCCGGCCTTCAGCGTGGTAGTGTTCACCGCCGTGGTGTTGATGGTGGAGGTATTCATAAAGGCCATAAAGGCGCCTGCAACAGTTTCGTTTTCAACATCTCGAACTCCTTGTCGCCATCCAGGGTCTTGCGATTGGTGGACAAGGCCATGGTGGCCTGGCTGCTTGAGGCCGATTCTGGCACTGAATCCACAACATTGTGATCCTTTGCCTGGTCGCTACCTGCGCCGCGCGGCGCCAGCCAGACCCAGACGCGGCGCTCGCGCACATACAGCATTGCGAACACGCCCAGGATCAGGAAGGCGCAGCCCAGGTACACGATGGTTTTGCCCGGCGCGCGCGCCACCTGGAACACGCTGGCCTGGACCTGGGTGAAATCCTTGAGTTCAAAGGCCATGGGCGCCGGATAGAAATGGGCGTCCGACAGGCTCAGCACCATCTGCGACATGAAGGCCAGGGTTTTTTCGTCCTGCGCCATGGGCTTGAGCCCGGCCTGCTCGCGTGTCATCTGGGCCAGCTCGAACAGCGCGCCGTTGAGGATGCGGACCAGCACCTCGCCGGCGCGGTTGCGCTCGGCCTCGGGCACGTTGGCTTCCATGAAATCGGAAATTGCCTGCAGGCCGGCGGTCTTCCCGCCAGCCGCATCGGGGCCGCCGCCCGCAAACAACGCCAGCGCGCGCGAAGCCGAGGCCGCCAGTTGTTGCGCCAGTTCGGGCCGTTCGCGGCCTATGGCCTGGCTGGCGTAGCGCTTGACGGCCAGCTCGCGCTGGGCCGGGTTGGCCAGCGCTGCGCGCAGGCGCAAAAAGGTTTCCATGCCGCCTTCGGCATCGACTGGAATGCGCAGGTACTGGAAAGGGGCCGAAGGGGTTTCACGCACGCCCATCAGGTAGACCGCGGGGCTGTTTTCGCCGGGGTCGGTCTTGACCGGCAGCATGTAGTTGTGGAACTCGCGGGCCTGGCCGGCGGAATCGCGCAGCTTGTAGCTCACGCTGGGCCCGACGTTGCGCAGCTCTTTTTGCGTGACCGTCTTGTTGGCCGCACCCAGGCGCGAATCGATGGCCTGGTGCAGGTCGACCTTGCGCACGTCGGCGCCCGAGCCGCCCATGCTGCCGCCCGAGGCGAAGTTTTCGACGTTGATGACGCGCAGCGCGGTGTATTCGAGCGTTAGTTTTTCGGCGCTGTCGCCCTGCCCGTTGGTCAGGCTGCTGGTGCCGCCTATGGTGCCCTGGATTTCAAAGGGCTTGGTGGCCGCCGCCATCGGAATGGCCTTGAGCGTGACGCTGGAGCCGCCGTCGTCGAAGCTGGACTGGTAGATCTCGACGCCCTTGTGGCGGGCCGGGTGGTTGACCTCCACGCGCGCCGGGATTTTTTCGCCGGTTTCCTTGTCGTGGATSATGATGTCRYTGGCRAACAGCTTGGGCATGCCGGTCGAGTAGTACTCGACGATGAATTTTTTCAGTTCGATGGAAAACGGCAGCTCCTGCAGCAGCACGCCGCCGGGCTGGTTCAGGATGGCGGTGCTGGACTGCGTGCCTTCGGCCACCAGCAGGTTGGCGCGGAAGGTCGGGTTGCTGTCGCTCAGGCGGTACTGCGCCGGCACGTCGGCGATCAGGCCGCCGCCGGTGTAGATGGATTTGCCGTTGAGCCACATCTGGCCGCGCACGATCATGTCGCCGTCCAGCAGGCCGCCCACGCACACCAGCACGATGGCGCTGTGCGCCGCGATGTAGCCCAGCTTGTTGGCCGCACCCTTCTTGGCGGCCACCATCCAGCCATCGCCTTCGGGCGTGCGGCGCTGCTGCAGCTTGACCCTCCAGCCGCTTTGCACCAGCGTCTGGCCGATGCGGCGCGCGGCGGCTTCGGGCGCTTCGGCCAGCGCGGCCTCGGCGCGGTGGCCGAAGGCCTTGAGGCCTTGCTCGCGGACGTTTTCCTTGAGCTGGTTCAGGTCCACCAGGATTTTGGGCGCATTGCGCGCGATGCACAGCGAGGTGGAAATGACCAGGAAGGCCAGGATCAGCAAAAACCACCAGGCGCTGTAGACGGTGTTGAGGCTCAGCAGGCTGAAGGCCTGGGCCCAGAACGGGCCGAACTGGTTCACGTAGTTACCCAGCGGCTCCGCCTGCTTGAGCACCGTACCGATGATGGACGCGATGCAGATCACGGTCAGCAGCGAGATGGAGAACCGCATGGACGACAGCAGTTCCACCGACGCCCGCAAGCTGCGGGAGCCCCAATTGACCTTCATACCCTGGGTGGAAACTGTCATGCTTTAAATGGAACCGGATCGGGCTGGCGGCAGCCGGCAAGAGAGAAAAAAGAAAAAGGCGGGCTTTCATCAGAAAGACCCGCCTTTGGTGTGATTGGTTTTAGCGGCTTGGGTTCAATACGGCAGTCGCGCTGCGTGTATTTTTTCGGCAAAAAGCCCGCCCTGCGGCAGGCCTCGCCTCAGCGCAGGCCGGCGATGTAGTCGGCCAGGGCGCGGATTTCGCGGTCGTTCAGCTTGGCGGCCACTTGGGTCATGGGAACGCTGTTCTTGCGGCCGCCGTCGCGGAAAGCGGTCAGCTGCGTCACGGTGTAGTCGGCATGCTGGCCGCCCAGGCGCGGGTATTGGGAAGGAATGCCGGCGCCGGTCGGGCTGTGGCAGCCCGCGCAAGCGGCGATCTGGCGATCCTGCACGCCGCCGCGGTAAATGCGCTCACCGAGGGCGACCAGTTCCTTGTCCTTGGCAAAGCCGGTCTTGGCTTTTTTCGAGGTGGCCCAGTAGGCGATGTTTTTCATGTCGTCGTCAGACAGCGCCGAGGCGAAGCCTTGCATGATGGGGTTCTTGCGCTTGYCGGAYTTGAACTCYTGCARYTGCTTGACCAGGTATTCGGGGTGYTGCTGCGCCAGCTTGGGGTWGGCGGGSGTGCCCGAATTGCCGTCGTCGCCGTGGCAGCTGGCGCACACGGCAGCAAAGCTGGCCCCGCCCTTGACCAGGTCAGGCTTGGCAACCTTGGCCGGGGCCGCTGCGGCAGCCGGGGCGGCATCGTGCGCGGGGGCGGCTTCGCCGGCGGCAAACGACGACACGGCGGGCACGGCCAGCAAAGCGGCCAGGAGGGAAGTAACGAACAGCTTCATATCGGGGGTTTTAATTGGTTGGCGCACAAAACTTATAACTTTCTGATTTTACAATGGCTTCAGGGCACCCCCGATTATTCGGGTCTTGCCGCGGCAATCCGCCAGGGGCTCCCTGCCGGTGCACGGCCTCCCAAGCCCCGCCCACAGGGGCGCTGGCCCCTTTCAACGCATGCCGCCGGCATGCAACCGACCTTCAGGGACCGCCCGACCATGACTTCCGCTTCCCCGCCTAAAACGCCCCCAGTCGCACCCGGCACCCCCGATCCCAAGATCGCCATGGGCTGGCTGCACACGGCCAAGTTCCTGACCACCGCGCCCGAACTCAAGCACCTGCCTCGCGTCGACGTGCCGGAAATCGCCTTCGTGGGCCGCTCCAATGCCGGTAAATCCACCTGCATCAACACCCTGACGCAGCAGCACAGGCTGGCGTTTGCCTCCAAGACGCCGGGCCGCACGCAAAGCATCAACCTTTTCAGCCTGGGCAAGCAGGGCGTGACCGACGCGGTGCTGGCCGACCTGCCGGGCTACGGCTATGCGGCCGTGCCCAAGGAAGCCAAATACCGCTGGCAGCAGGTCATGGGCAATTATTTGCAGACACGCGACAACCTCAAGGCCGTGGTGCTGCTGTGCGACCCTCGCCTGGGCCTGACTGAGCTCGATGAAATCCTGCTCGACGTGATCCGGCCGCGCGTCGAAGAAGGCCTGAAATTCCTGGTGCTGCTGACCAAATCCGACAAGCTCAACAAGACCGAAGCGGCCAAGGCGCTGTCCATTGTGCGACTGCAGGCCGGCGGCGGAGACGTCAAACTCTTTTCTTCGCTGAAGCGCCGCGGTGTCGAAGAAGTCGCCCAGCATTTGTGGGACTGGGCGCACCCGCCTGAAAAGCCGGCCAAGGCCGCCAGGGCCGCGGCTGAAGACGTGCCCGAAATCAACGATTAAGGCCGGGCGGCGCTTTCAGCCTTCAACAGGAAGCAAAGCGCAACGCCATGATTGAAACCAGTTTGCAGGCCCTGCCGCACGGCATCACCCTGTCCTGCCGCGCCAGCGGCGCCAGAGGCCGGCCCGTGCTGATGTTCCTGCACGGTTTCCCGGAAGCCGCCTTTGTCTGGGACGGCCTGCTCGAACACTTCGCCCGCCCTGAAAACGGCGGCTTTCGCTGCGTCGCGCCCAACCTGCGCGGCTTCGAGCAGTCCAGTGCGCCCGCGGACGCCGCCGCCTACCGGCCCAAACACCTGGTGCAGGACATCGCCGCGCTGATAGCCCTGGAAGGCGGGCAGCTTGAATGCCTGGTTGCGCATGACTGGGGCGGAGCCGTTGCCTGGAACCTCGCGGCCGGCCAGCCGGCCTTGATGAAGAAGCTGGCCATCATCAACTCGCCGCATCCCGGCACTTTTTTGCGCGAGCTGCAGCAGTCGCCGGTGCAGCAGGCCGCCAGCGCTTATATGAACTTCCTGATCCGTCCCGACGCCGAGGCGCTGCTGGCCGAGGACGACTTTCGCCGCCTCTGGGAATTTTTCACGCACATGGGCGCGGCCGACGGCCCGCACGCCTGGCTGACCAATGCGCTGCGGGACCAATACCGTGCCATCTGGCGCCAAGGCCTGACCGGGCCCTGCAACTACTACCGCGCCTCGCCGCTACGACCGCCCCGGCCCGGCCCACCGCACAACGACCCTGCCGCGGCGGCCGTGACGATTCCGCGCGAGATGCTGGAAGTCCACCTGCCCACGCTGGTGCTTTGGGCTATGGACGACATCGCCCTGCCGCCGGCCTTGCTGGACGGCTTGCAGGACTATGTGCCGCGCATGGACCTGAAGCGCATTGAGGGCGCGACCCACTGGATCGTCCATGAGCAGCCGGCGCTGGTGGCGGCGTACCTGCGGGATTTTTTGCGCTGAAGGCCGCGAGGCCGCTCCAACTCAATACAGAGAAGGATCGCCTTCAGGCCGGGTCTTGAAACGCTTGTGCACCCAGTAGTACTGCGCCGGCATGGCCTCGATGTAGTCGCGCAGCCGCGCGTTCATCAGCGCAGTGTCGGYCACCGGATCTTCGGAGGGGAAGTCCGTCCAGGCCGGCAGCACCTGCACCTCGTAGCCGGTGGGGGTGATGCGTGGCAGCAGCGGCAACACCTTGGCGCGGCCCAGTTTGGCGAAGCGCGACAGGGAAGGCACGGTGGCGGTCGGCACGCCGAAAAAAGGCACAAACACCGAATCGTCGGGACCGAAATCCATGTCGGGCAACAAATACAACGGCTGGCCTTCGCGCAGCGCCGCCACGATGGGCTTGACGCCGGCCGCGCGGCCGAACAGGCGTAAATTGCCGAAGCGCCGGCGGCCGCGCAGTATCCAGCGGTCCACCAGTTTGTTGGACTGGTCGGTGTAAATCGTGGTGGAGGGCCGGGGCATCTGCAGCGCCACGGCGGTCCACGCCGCGTCAAGCCCCACAAAATGCGGCAAAAAAATCACCGTGGGCGCGTTGCCCGCCAGTTCTTCCAGCGCCCCCGTGAGGTTCACGCGCCGCTGCACCCAGGCCTTGGGCGCATGCCACAGCCAGSCACGGTCCAGCCAGGCCTGGGCGAAATAGATGAAGGTCTGCACGTTCAGCCGGCGCCGCTCGTCCGCGGAAAGTGCCGGGAAGCACAGGGCCAGGTTGCTGTCCACCACGCGCCGGCGCGCACCCACCACGGCGTACAGCACCCAGCCGAGCAGCGTGCCCAGGCCGCGTGTCCACGAGAGCGGCACCAGGGCCAGCAGCTGCATAAAGAGGATGCCGCCGCGGGTTACCAGCCGGCCGGCCATCTGTCGGGCAGTCTTCAAAGCGGTGCTTCCTTGCGTGGTGTCTTGTAGCGCGCATAACCCCACAGGTATTGGCCGGGCTGGCTCAGTACGATGGCTTCAATGGCGCGGTTGATCTGCGTCACGGCCTGCAGCAGCTCGGCGCGGGGCTTGCCGGAATCGTCCGGCTGAACGCCTTCGACCGCCGGCCATATCTTGAGGAAATAACCCCGGCCGCGCGGCAGGCGCTCGCAACTCACCGGCAGCAGCACCGCACCGCTTTGCAGCGCCAGCCGCGCCGCCAGGGTCATGGTGTAGGCCGGCTTGCCGAAGAACGGCGCCCAGACGCCCAGCCCCTCGGGCGGCACCTGGTCGGTCAGCAACGCCACGGCCTGGTTGGCCTTGAGGGTTTTGTGCATCAGGCGGATTCCGCTCAACGATGCCGGTACGACGGTGAGGTTGGCGCGGTCGCGCGCGAGGCGCTCCAGGCGCGCCAGCCAGGCCTTGCGCGCGGGCCGGTAGATGGCGGTGATGGGCCCGTAGAGTTCGGCCAGCGCCTGCGGGCCCAGCTCGAAACTGCCGCAATGCGGGCCGAAAAAAATCACGCCGCGGCCCTGGGCGAATGCCTGCTCCGCGTTGGCCTGGCCTTCCACCCGCACATTGCCCAGGCAGGACTCCGTGGCCGGCCGCATCCACAGCTTGGGCAGCTCGGCGATAAAACGCCCGGCTTCGGCGATCGCCGGACGGGCCAGCTCAAACGGCAGGCCGGCCTGCGCCACATGGGCCCGGAACTGCGCACGGTAGCGCGGGCTCGCGGCCCAGACCAGCCAGCCCAGCGCAGCGCCAAGCGCATGCAGGGCGGCCAGCGGCCAGAGGGCGAAGAATCGGAACAACCAGGGCATTGAGCGGAAAAAAGGGGTATTGAAGGGCCAATCCGGCCCAAAACAGGCTGTCTTATAATGAAGGCTGTCGCTGAGTTACTGAACAACTTGCAGGGCGACATTAAACCAAACTGCTAAAGCGTTCGCCGAAGCATTCCAGCCGGCAACGCGCCGACAAACTTTATGGAGTGTACGCAATGGCGAACGATTTTCTCTTTACTTCCGAATCCGTCTCCGAGGGCCATCCCGACAAGGTTGCCGACCAGATTTCCGACGCGATCCTCGACGCGATTTTCAAACAGGACCCGCGCAGCCGCGTCGCAGCCGAAACCCTGACCAACACCGGCCTGGTCGTGCTGGCCGGCGAGATCACCACCAACGCGCATGTCGACTACATCCAGGTCGCGCGCGACACCATCAAGCGCATCGGCTACGACAACACCGAATACGGCATCGACTACAAAGGCTGCGCCGTCATGGTCTGCTACGACAAGCAGTCCAACGACATCGCCCAGGGCGTGGACCACGCCAGCGACGACCACCTGAACATCGGCGCCGGCGACCAGGGCCTGATGTTCGGCTACGCCTGCGATGAAACCCCCGAGCTGATGCCCGCGCCGATTTATTACGCGCACCGCCTCGTCGAGCGCCAGGCCCAGCTGCGCAAGGACGGCCGCCTGCCTTTCCTGCGCCCCGACGCGAAAAGCCAGGTCACCATGCGCTACGTGGACGGCAAGCCGCACAGCATAGACACCGTGGTGCTGTCCACCCAGCACAGCCCCGACCAGAGCGAAACCGCGCACAAGATGAAGGCCTCCTTCAACGAAGCCATCATTGAAGAGATCATCAAGCCGGTGCTGCCAAAAGGCATGATCACCAAGGACACCCGCTACCTGATCAACCCGACCGGCCGCTTCGTCATCGGCGGCCCGCAGGGCGACTGCGGCCTGACTGGCCGCAAGATCATCGTCGACACCTACGGCGGCGCCTGCCCGCACGGCGGCGGCGCTTTCAGCGGCAAGGACCCCAGCAAGGTGGACCGCTCGGCCGCTTACGCCGCCCGCTACGTCGCCAAGAACATCGTGGCAGCCGGCCTGGCCCGCCAGTGCCAGATCCAGGTGGCTTACGCCATCGGCGTGGCCAAGCCCATGAACGTCACGGTCTACACCGAAGGCACCGGCGTGATCTCCGACGAAAAACTTTCGGCCCTGGTCAACGAGCACTTCGACCTGCGCCCCAAGGGCATCATCCAGATGCTGGACTTGCTGCGTCCCATCTACGAAAAGACGGCAGCCTACGGCCACTTCGGCCGCGACGAACCGGAATTTACGTGGGAGCGTACCGATAAAGCTGCTGCCCTCCGGGCTGCAGCCGGCCTGTAAGGCCGCCGCGCATCGCGCGGTATCGGTATGCGGGCGGAGTTCATATTCGCAACGCGAATGTGAACGTAGACCAAAAGACGGACAAGGCAGCTGCGCTTCGCGCGGCTGCGGGCCTGTAAGGCCCCGAGCGAAGCGAGTTTGTCTGGCTTTCAGCGCAGGCTAACTTCGCATCGCGAAGTTAAGGGCCGAAGGCCCGGTGCCGAAGCTAAAAACCGATAAAGCTGCAGCCCTCAAGGCTGCAGCCGGCCTGTAAGCTCCACGCAACAAGCCCGATACCAAGGCGCGGCGTCCTACGCCGCCGCCTGCCAAACACCGGCAACATAAAGCCACCTTCGGGTGGCTTTTTTCATGCCCTGCCGGGGAGGCCGGCCCCTACAATTTTGGACAGATTGCGCCGGCCAGCGGCGCCATTTCGAGAACTTCCACGAAAGCTCCCATGCGAAGCACTCCCCACAAAATGGCCGTCAACATCGCCTGCGCCCTGGTCGCCGTGCTCACGCTGATCGGCATCAGCGAGCTGTCGTACCTCCGATCCATGGAGGCGATGGACGAGGTGGCCAAGGCCCACGTCGCGCGCAGCCATGTGCAGCGGCTGCTGCGCGATGTGCTCGACGCGGAAACCGGGCAGCGCGGCTACCTGCTGACCGGCGACACCATGTACCTGGAGCCCTACAAGGCCGCCATCGCGGACATCAGCCAGACGCAGGACCAGCTGCGCGAACTGCTCGCCATGCGCAAGGACCAGGTCGACACRCTGTCGACGCTGGGGCGGACGGTGCAGCGCAAGCTGGCCGAAATGGACCTGTCCATCCGCATGAAGAACGAGGGCAAGGACGACGCCTGGCGCTTTGTCCTGACCACGGAGGTGGGCAAGGAACAAATGGACATCATCCGCAACGGCGCCGGCCGGCTGGTCACCGAGACCAACCAGGAGACCGCCAACGGCTACACGGAAGTCCGGCACTCACTGCTGTTGACGCGCATTGGCATCACCCTGGTGGCAAGCGTTGCTTTTATCGCCTTCTGGCTGTATTTGCGCCAGACAGCCGCCCTGGACCAGGCCGGGCAGCGCCAGCAGCTGGCATTGCAGGCCGAGCGCGACCTGCTGGACGTCCAGGTCAGGGAACGCACCAGCCGGCTGGCCGAACTGGCCACCCACCTGCAACAGATCCGGGAAGAGGAAAGAGGCCACCTGGCGCGCGAACTGCACGACGAGCTCGGCGCCCTGCTCACGGCGGCCAAGCTCGATGTCGCGCGCATCAAGGCCAAGCTGTCCGGCGACAACGGCGACCTGCCCGCGCGCATCGAGCACCTGATCGAAACGCTCAACAGCGGCATCGCCCTGAAGCGGCGCATCATTGAAGACCTGCGCCCCTCCTCGCTGTCCAATCTCGGGCTGGTGCCGGCCCTGGAAATCCTGACGCGCGAATTCGCCCAGCGTTCGGGCCTGAGCATCGCCACCAACCTTGAGCCCGCGGCGCTGGACGAAACCATCCAGCTGACGGTTTACCGGCTCGTGCAGGAAGCGCTGACCAACATCGCCCGCTATGCGCAGGCGCAGAACGTGGACATCAACCTGCTGAGCTACAAGGACTACATCGTGGTGACGGTCCACGATGACGGCCGGGGGTTCGATCCGCAGGCCGTCCAGGCCTCAAGCCATGGCCTGCAGGGCATGCGCCACCGGGTGGAGGCCTCGGGGGGGCGCCTTGACATCAACGCCACCCAGGGCACGACCATCGCGGCCACGCTGCCCCTGACGGTGCTGCGCAAGTCAGCGCACCAAACCGCCATTCTGGAGACTCACCCGCGCGTGTAAGGCGTCTTTCCGATATGCGGGGTGTTGCCCAATTCTTCGGACGGTTCGCCGTCGGCCTTGGGCTGGGGAAGGGTTTTGTTGGTGCCCTCCTTGCCGAATTCATCCGAAGCCTTCTTGCGGGGCGGGCCCGCAGGGGTCTTTGTGCCGCCGGTCCGCCGGTTTCCCGGCTCCGGACTGTCCGGACTGGATCTGGTGTTCATGTCCCTCTCCCGGGCACAAAGGCGGCGGATTCCATGGAATCCATCAGGTGACAAAACTGCTGCCGGCCGGGACGGATCCTGACGGGCCGGCTTGCGGTCGCGCCGGTGCCGCAGGCACGCCGATCTGCTTGCCGGACACCGGAAAGGGCCAGGGATGGCGGGACCTGGCTGGTTCGGCCGCCGCTTCGCGCGCCGGGCGCAAGCCGCGGCTGTCCTGTGCTTCCTCGCGTGGAAAACTGTCTAGAAACATCTTGCTGCCCATGGGGCCCGGAGTGGATGAATTTCGACTTTAGGGGCGGAGGGGGTAACAAGTCGTCAGCGGGAGAGGAATTCCGTGTAGGACAAGCTCGATTCGGCTGGCACCAGCCCTTCATTTTCGCGGCGCTCTTTTCCACCGCAATCCGCCGCCTCCGCAGCTAGGCCTCCAGGCGCACAACGACCTTGCCGGAGTGCCGGCCCTGTAACAGGTCTGCCAGGGCGGCGGGCGCTTCCAGAAGGCCGTCCACAACATGCTCCACTGCTTTGACCTGTCCACTGCCAACCCATTCGTCCATTTCACTGCGGAACACGTCAAAGCGCGCGCCATAGTGGTCAAGGATGATGAAGCCCTGCACCCGTACCCGCTTCTGCAGAATGGCGGCCAGGAACTGCGGCAACTGGTTGGCGCCGGCTGGGCCTGCCGAGTCGTTGTAATGCGCGACAAAACCGCACACCGGCATGCGTGCGCCGATATTGAGCAGGGGAAGGACTGCCGACAACACCTCACCGCCGACGTTCTCAAAGTACACGTCAATGCCCGCCGGGCATGCGGCGGCAAGCTGCTCTCCAAATAAGGGCCCGTGCCTGTCGATGCAGGCATCAAAGCCCAGGTCGTCGACAGCCTGCCGGCACTTGTCCTCACCGCCGGCGATACCGACGACACGAGCACCCTTGAGTTTCGCGATCTGGCCGACCATGGCGCCCACCGCGCCGGTGGCCGCCGCGACCACCACGGTTTCGCCGGCCTTGGGCTGGCCGATGTCCAGCAGGCCGACGTGCGCCGTGAAGCCCGGCATCCCGAGCGCGCCCAGCGCCAGGGATGGACGGGCCATCTCACCTATCGCCAGCAGGTCGCTCCCATCGCTGACGGAATAGTCCTGCCAGCCGGCGTTGGCGAGCACGAGATCACCCGCGCGGTATTGGGGATGCCTGGACTCCACGATGCGGCTGACGGTGCCGCCCGGCATGGTGCCGCCAAGCGGAACGGGGGGCGCGTACCCGGGCCCGATGCTGTCCATCAGGTTGCGCATGTACGGATCCAGCGAAAGGAACTGCGTTCGCAGCAATACCTGGCCTTCGCCCGGACGCGGCACGGGCTCGGTCACGAGATGGAAGTCGGACGCAACAGGCAGGCCGCGCGGGTGCGCCGCCAATGTGATGCGCCGATTGGTGTCGGGGTCTGGTTTCGGCTTGGCCATGTTCACCTCCGCGATTCAGCCGCGGCCTGATCCGGGGCCGCGCCGCCATGCCAGCAGGCCGCCCAGCACCACCGCCACCATGGCGAATGCAGGGGCGCCGAGCGCGCCTGTCCAGTCAACGATGAGGCCGCCCGCGATGGCGCCCGTGGCAATGGCGATCTGGAAGGCCGCCACCAGCAGGCCGCCCGCGGCCTCCGCCTGGTCGGGCGCGGCGCGCACGATCCAGGTCTGGAAGCCGACCGGGAATGCGCCGAACGCGAAGCCCCAGAGCGCCACGGCCACGGCGGTGACCACGGTGGAGCTGCCGCCGATGAGCAGCGCAGCCGCCAGCAGGGCGATCATCGCGCTGCCGGCGACGATCGCGTAGCGTTCACTGCGCCCCGCCAGCCAGCCACCCGCAAAGTTGCCGAAGAAGCCGCCGATGCCGTAGCCCAGCAGCACGGCGGAGATCGCCGCCACAGACAGTTTCGTCACGTCTTCGAGCACGGGCCGGATGTAGGTGAAACCCGCGAAGTGGCCGGATATCACCAGCAGCACCGCCAGCAGCGCAATGCGCACCGGCCCCCGCGTGAGCAGGTCGCGCAGGCCCTTCAAACTGGCCTTGTCGCGTGGCGGCAGCGCCGGCAACGCCGCCAGTTGCACCAGGAAAGCCAGCACGCCGACCACACCTGCCGCGACAAAAGCGCTGCGCCATCCCCACAAACTGCCCATCCAGGCGCCGACCGGCGCCGCGCAGACGGTGGCAATGGAGACGCCGGTCAACACCAGTGACATGGCGCGCGGGAAAAGCCGCTCCGGCACCAGGCGCATGGCCAGCGCCGCCGCCATCGACCAGAAGCCACCGAGCGCGACGCCGAGCACCACGCGCGCGAACAGCAGCACCGCGAGCGAGCCGGCCGTCGCCGCCAGCAGGTTGGACACGAGCAGCAGGGCGGTGAGCGTCAGCAGCACCCGCTTGCGGTCAAAGTGCGCCCCCCCCGCCCCCACGAGCGCGGTGGCCGTGACGGCCTGGCCCGCGGCGCCCGCCGTGACATGGAGATCGGCCGCCATGGCGGTGAGCAGGCTGGCCGGCAGGAATTCCGCCGTGACCAGGCCGAACACACCGAGGGAAAGTGAGGCGACCGCCGGCCAGAGAGCGGCGGCCTCGCCGGATGAATCGTTGGCAGGGCCTGCATTAGTGGACAGCGGAGCCAGGCTGGCAGAAGAGGAATTGGAGGACATGAAATGTGAAGCCTTGTTGAGGACAGGGTGACCAGCTTAGGCCTAGCATCGATGCTTTTCCATGGCGAAAGAGCCGAAATGCTTGACGATTCCTCCAGAACTTTCACGCCCGTCGTCGTTCAGCCCCCTCACGAAGGCGCAGGCCTGCCCGCCGCGGGGCCCGATCCCCTCACCCAGATCCTGCTGGGCCTGCGCCTGGACGGCGTCGAGTACGGCCGCTGCCTCATGCATGCGCCGTGGGCGATTTCCTTTGCCGCGCAAGCCACCGCGCGTTTTCATTTCGTCGGCAGCGGAGATTGCTGGCTGCACACGGAGCCGTCCGGGTGGGTGGAACTGAAGGCCGGGGACGCGGTGCTGCTGCCGCGCGGCACGGCCCACACCCTGGCCAGTTCACCCGAGGTTCCGCCGGTGGCCCTCGCGACCTTCGACCGCGAACGGGTCGCGGACGATATCTATCTGTTGCGGGACGGAGCGTCCGCGGCGCAAGCACCGTCCCATGTCATGTTCTGCGGCACCATGAAGTTCAACCTCGACTCCCAGCACCCCTTGCTGGCCATGATGCCGGGGGTGATCCGCGCCGGCGACCTGGCCCAGCGCGACCCGGGCGTGCCCATGCTGCTCGAGGCGATGGAGCGTGAAGCCTCGCTCAACCGCATGGGCGCCTGCGGCATCCTGGCCCGCATGGCCGATGTGCTCGCCGCGACCATCATCCGCGCCTGGGTCGAATGCGCCTGCAGCAACTCGACAGGCTGGATCGCGGCGCTGCGCTCGCCCGGCGTGGGCAAGGTGCTGGCCGCCATCCACGCGACGCCGGAGCAGGATTGGAGCGTGCCGGAGCTGGCGAACATCATGGGTGCATCAAGATCACGTTTTGCCCAGGCCTTCAAGGAGTCGGTGGGCGAGAGCCCTGCCCGGTACGTCGCCCGCATCCGGATGTTCCAGGCGCGCAACTGGATCGCGCAGGACGGAATGCGTGTCACCACGGCCGCCGACCGGCTGGGTTACGACTCCGAAGCCTCCTTCAGCCGGGCGTTCAAGCGTGTCGTCGGCCACCCGCCCAGCAAGGCACGCAGTCCTGTTTGACGAATATCGCTATCGCCAGCTGGGTCGGGTTTTGACGGAATTCAGCCCAACGGCGCTCCGCAACACCCGCAGCCACCCCAAAAAGCAGGTTTTCCGGCCCTTGCCTTGAAATGGGGCCCAATTGCCCCTATGATTAGCACTCGATGGTATTGAGTGCTAACAAAGCCCAGTCAATCCACCAAAGTTAACAAGCACCCACTTCCAGCCGGGTGCTTTTTGATTCCCAAAACCAGTGTTCTCAAACAAGGAGCTCTCATGAAACTTCGTCCTTTGCACGACCGCGTGATCGTCAAACGCGTGGAAAACGAAACCAAAACCGCTTCCGGCATCGTCATTCCTGACAGCGCCGCTGAAAAGCCTGATCAAGGCGAAGTGCTGGCCGTTGGCCCAGGCAAGAAGAACGACAAGGGCGAACTGAGCCCCGTGGGCGTGAAAGTCGGCGACCGCGTGCTGTTCGGCAAATACAGCGGCCAGACCGTCAAGGTCGACGGCGACGAACTGYTCGTCATGAAAGAAGAAGACCTGTTCGCAGTGGTCGAGAAGTAATCTCCCGCCGCGTCCAACCCTTAATTAACTGAATCTGGAGAATTAATCATGGCAGCAAAAGACGTCATTTTCGGCGGCGAAGCCCGCGCACGCATGGTCGAGGGTGTGAACATCCTGGCCAACGCCGTCAAGGTAACCCTGGGCCCCAAAGGCCGTAACGTGGTTCTGGAGCGCTCGTTCGGCGCCCCCACGGTGACCAAGGACGGTGTGTCCGTCGCCAAGGAAATCGAACTCAAGGACAAGCTGCAGAACATGGGCGCGCAGATGGTCAAGGAAGTCGCTTCCAAGACCTCCGACAACGCTGGCGACGGCACCACCACCGCYACCGTTCTSGCACAAGCCATCGTCCGCGAAGGCATGAAGTACGTGGCTGCCGGCATGAACCCGATGGACCTGAAGCGCGGTATCGACAAGGCYGTACTGGCCCTGACCGAAGAGCTCAAGAAGGCTTCCAAGCCCACCACCACGTCGAAAGAAATCGCCCAGGTCGGCTCGATCTCGGCCAACTCCGACGAATCCATCGGCAAGATCATTGCCGACGCGATGGACAAGGTTGGTAAAGAAGGCGTGATCACCGTGGAAGACGGCAAGTCGCTGCAAAACGAACTCGACGTCGTCGAAGGCATGCAGTTCGACCGCGGCTACCTCTCCCCTTACTTCATCAACAATCCTGAAAAGCAGTCCGCACTGCTGGACAACCCCTTTGTTCTGCTCTACGACAAGAAGATCAGCAACATCCGTGACCTGCTGCCCACCCTGGAGCAAGTCGCCAAGGCCGGCCGTCCGCTGCTGATCATTGCCGAAGAAGTCGAGGGCGAAGCCCTGGCAACGCTGGTGGTGAACACCCTGCGCGGCATCCTGAAGGTTGTGGCTGTGAAGGCCCCCGGCTTCGGCGACCGCCGCAAAGCCATGCTGGAAGACATCGCCTGCCTGACCGGCGGCAAGGTCATCGCTGAAGAAGTCGGCATGTCGCTCGAAAAAGTGACGCTGGCCGACCTCGGCCAGGCCAAGCGCATCGAAGTGGGCAAGGAAAACACCATCATCATCGACGGTTCCGGCGCCGCTGCCGACATCGAGGCTCGCGTCAAGCAAGTGCGCGTCCAGATCGAAGAAGCGACCAGCGACTACGACCGTGAAAAACTGCAAGAACGCGTGGCCAAGCTGGCCGGCGGTGTTGCCGTGATCAAGGTCGGCGCAGCCACCGAAGTCGAAATGAAGGAAAAGAAGGCCCGCGTTGAAGAYGCWCTGCACGCTACCCGCGCTGCYGTGGAAGAAGGCATYGTGGCYGGYGGYGGYGTGGCKCTGCTGCGCGCCAAGCAGGCTGCAGGCAAGATCGCCGGCGACAATCCTGACCAGGACGCCGGTATCAAGCTGGTGCTGCGCGCTATCGAAGCTCCCCTGCGCGAAATCGTTTACAACGCAGGTGGCGAAGCCTCCGTCGTTGTGAACGCCGTGCTGGCCGGCAAGGGCAACTACGGCTTCAACGCCGCCAACGACACCTACGGCGACATGATCGAAATGGGTATCCTGGATCCCACGAAGGTCACCCGCACCGCACTGCAGAACGCAGCCTCTGTCGCATCCCTGATGCTGACGACCGAAGCCATGATTGCCGAGGCTCCGAAGGAAGAGTCCGGCGCCGGCGGCGGCATGCCAGGCGGCATGGGTGGTATGGGCGGCATGGGCGACATGGGCATGTAATGCCTGCCTGAGCTTCTCGCTCCATCAAAAAGGGCCGCTTTCGCGGCCCTTTTTTTATTGCTCGGCGGGTGCCGCGGGTGCGGCGCCTTCGTCATACTGGTTGGGGCCTTCCGAGGGCTGCACGCACCAGTACAGCAGCAGCAGGTTGACCAGCGGAATCAGGCCGATCAGCATCAGCCAGCCGGTCTTGCCGATGTCATGCAGGCGCCGCACACCCACCGCGATGGCCGGCAGCAGCATCGCCAGCGCGGCGATGCCGTACAGGATGTTGCTGATCATGCCGGTGACGATCAGGACGATGATCTGGAACAGGAAGAACCACCAGAACTCCGGCCGCGATGCCCGGCCGGTAAAAGTGACGTATTTGGAAAAGCAGGTGGTAATGGCTTGGCCGAAATTCATGACAGTGATCCTCCTCACAAGGTGTAAACAGGGTGAATTCCCTGCCGCATGATAATGCGGCCCGCCCTGCGAGGCTACCGCGGCCGGCGGGGGGCCGGCGCAGCGGCCGATTTGGGGCGTGCAAGCCACTTTGCCCGCATCCGTACAAACCTTGTACGAAGAACGTTTTCAATTGGCCATGGCGTTGCGTCTGCGCTTCACCCAGCGGCCTTAAAACCAAGCGGAAGGCAGCGCTTACCGGCGCTTGCCGCTACCATGAGACGCATCGATCCACTGGATGAACCCTCCAACACGCCACAACGGTCACCAGCCCATGACTCTTTCCAGACCCCACCTGATTGCCGCGGCCCTCATGGCTGCTGCTTTCACCCTCCCCGTTTTCGCGCAGCAGGCCGGCACCTGGTCCCTCTCGGCCGGCGTCACCCGCATCAAACCCTCGGTGGACAGCGACACCCTCACGGGCAACATACCGAATGTGCGCGTCGGCGTCAGCAACGATACCCGGCTGACAGGTGCGGTGAATTACATGATCACCGACCACCTGAACCTGCACCTGCCGCTGGGCCTGGGGTTCCGGCATGACGTCACCGGCGACGGCGTGCTCGCGGGTTTCGGCAAGGTGGCCGAAACCAAGGCCTTGCCAGTCACGCTGATCGCCCAGTACCGCTTCTTCGAAGCCAACGCCAGCTTCCGGCCCTACCTGGGCGCCGGCCTGTCCTACGTGCGGTTTTACAAGGAAAAGGGCAGCGCCCTGCTGACCGCGCTGACCAACCCCGGCGGCCCGCCCACCGGGGTGTCCTTCAAATCCAAGCTGGCCCCGTCCTTTCAGATAGGGGGGGTCTACAAGCTCACAGAGAAATGGTTTGTGGAAGGCAGCTACACCAAGACCCTGCTCAAGACGCGCGGGACGCTGAGCACCGGCCAGACGATTGACGTGAGGCTGGACCCCAACTGCTTCACGGTGCAGCTGGGCTACCAGTTTTGATTCCACGCCTGCCGGAGAAGCGGGGATAAACCCCGAAAATCAGGCTGGCCGGCCGAATCGACCGTCGGCCTGGCGCCTGAACTCGGTGGGCGTCATGCCCTTGATCTCCAGGAAACGCCGGTTGAAGTTCGCCACGTTGTTGAACCCGACCTGGTAACAGATGTCGGTGACCTTGTGGTCGGTCTGCATCAGCATGTGGCAGGCGCTGTTGATACGCACGCGGTTGACGAAGTCGGTAAAGCTGTTGCCGGTGGAACGCTGGAAGAAGCGGCTGAAACGGCTTTCACTCATGCCGAGTTCGGCCGCCACGGCCGACATCGAGATCGGCTCGGCCATGTTGGCGGTCATGCGGTTGACGATGCCGTTGATCTGGTCGACCTGTGCATCGCCATCGGCGCCCTGCGCCCCCTGCATCTGCACGCTCGACAGCAGCCGGTAGTCCGTCCATTGCGCCAGGTCGGCCATGAACTCGAAAAATCGGCCTAGGCGGCGCGCCCCGCGCACGGCCTTGATGTTGTCCCAGTGCATTTGCGCCTGTTGCGACATACCGAAGAATTCGATGCCGTGGCGTGCCCGTTCGAGCAATTGCATCACCTCGCGCAGCTCGGGAATCCCGGCCGCCGCGCGTTCGATGGGTTCGTGATGGAACTGGATCACCCGGTCGCGTCCCGCGGCGCCGCCTTCGGGCACGTCGAGCGAAATCCAGTTATGCGGCAGCCGCGGGCCGCACAGCACCAGATGGCCCGGCTGGAACGGCCCTATCCAGTCGCCGACAAAGGCCTTGCCCGAGGTCTCGGTGATCAGGTGCAGTTCATACTCTTCATGAAAATGCCAGCGTACCAGCGGACTCGGGAAGCCGTGCGCAAGACAGCGCACCAGGCCGGTTTCAGGGGCCTCGTAGCCCAGCAAGGGAGAGCGCGCGATGTCGCGTTCCAGCTCGGGCTGGCGCTGGCGGGGTATAGCGCGTCTGGATGCGGACGTGGTCATGGCAGCCTGGATCAGGACCGGGAGGCAAGGGCCTCATTGTCCTCCCGCAGGAGCGCGGCGCGAACGGCTTCCAGCGTGGGTGGATCGGCGCCTTCGCGGATGCAGTTCAGTGCGGCAGCCATGGCGGCGAAGCGCATCACTTCGCGCCATGCGCCGTCGCCCAGCTCGCCGAGCTGGGCCGGGCGTTCGACGCCATGCGCAAGCAGCGAAACCGAGAGCCCGGCCGTAAAAGTGTCGCCCGCGCCTATGGTGTCGATCACCTTGACGCTCGGTGCCGCCACGGCAAGCGCTTCGTGCCCCGCGCGCCAGAGCGTGGCGCCGCCGGCACCGCGCGTGACGATCACCGCGCGCGCGCCGGCTTGCAGGCAATCGGCCGCCAGCGCGTCGGCAGGCACGCCGGGCGCCAGCAGTTCGGCGTCTTCGTCGCTGAGCTTGACCAGGTCCGCCATCGCAAACCAGCCCACGGCCCGCGCACGGTAGGCTGCCATGTCGGAAATCAGGCTGGGACGCACGTTGGGGTCGAACACGATCACACGGCGCCCGGCATTGGCCACCATCAGATCGGTGATGCGCGTGGCGGCAGGCTCCTGCAGGAGTGCGATTGAGCCGAAGTGGAGAAAGCGGCAGTCCGTCGGCAACTGCGGCAGCGGCTCGGGCGCCCAGGTCGCGTCGGCGCTGCCGCGCGTATAGAAGGCATAGCGGTTGGTCTGCGGTGTGCGCTCGACGAAGGCCAGGGTTGACGGCGCATGGCTGCGCAGGATGAATCGGGTGTCCACACCGTTGCGTTCGAGAAAACCCATCAATCGTTCGCCGAACAAGTCGGTCGACAGCTGTGTAAGGAAACCGGTGGGCTCCCCGAGGCGGGCGCAGGCCACGGCCGTGTTGAGCGGCGAGCCGCCTTCATGGCCCAGGAAGGCCAGCGTGCCGGCCTCGCCGGCGGTGAAATCGATAAGGGCTTCGCCCGTGATTGCAATGCGCATGGTGGATTCTCGGTCAATGCAAGGCGCCGGCGTCGGCCAGGAATCCGCGCTCGGCAGCCAGCGTGGCGGGATGGTCGAGCAATTCCGCGAAGAGGCGCGGCGGAATCGTGATGGCCCCCACACCCAGCCCCAGCAAGGAAAGGTATGCCCCACGGGAGCGGACGCTCGCCACCAGCAGGCGGGTGCCGGACGAATGCCGCCGCGCCACCAGCGCCTGCATCTGCGCGATCAGCGCCAGCCCATCGGCACCGGCGTCCTCGAGCCGCCCCAGGTAGGGTGCCGCATACGCCGCGCCCAGTTGTGCGGCAAAGTGCGCCTGCTCGGGTGCGTAGACAGCCGTCCAAGTGACGGGAACACCCTGCGCGATAAGCCGCGCGCCGGCATCAAGGCCCTGGCGGGTGGCGGGAATCTTCACGACCAGCTGGCCGCGGTCGAAGTGCGGCAGCAAGTCTTGCGCGTCTTCAAGCATGCCGTCGACCTCGCTCGAATACACCTGCGCCTGCACTTGCCGCGCGCCCAGGTCGATGCAGCGCGCCAGCAGGCCGGGCACGGCAGAACGGCCTATACCCGCGCGCCGCAGCAGTGTGGGATTGGTTGTCACGCCGTGGACCACCGGGTGCGGGAGGCAGGCCTGCAGTTCGGCCAGGTCGGCGCTGTCGAGATACAAATGGAAGTCGTCAGTCATCGCGGTCAAGCCCGGAAAATCAGCTCATGACGTTACCACCATCGACATTCAGAGTCTGCGCCGTGATGTAGCGCGCCTCGTCGCTGGCAAGGAATACCGCCGCACCCGCGACGTCGGCCGGTACACCCATGCGGCCAAGCGGCACTTCGAGACCCACGCGCCGCTTCTTTTCTCCCGGCGGCAGGCCTTCCGCCCTGGCGAACAAGCTGTCGACATGGTCCCACATCGGCGTATCGACCACACCGGGGGCAATGCCGTTGACGCGAATCCCATGCGGCGCCATGGCCAGCGCGGCGCTCTGGGTGTAGCTGATGACCGCGGCTTTGGTCGCGCAGTAGTGCGACACCAGCGCCTCCCCGCGCCGGCCGGCTTGTGAGGCCATGTTGATGACCGATGCACCTTGCGTGCCGGCTTCGACCATGTGGCGAAGCACGGCCTGCATGACGAAGAACATGCCCTTCACGTTGACGGCAAACAGCCTGTCGAAAGAATCCTCGTCGCTGTCGAGCAAAGGCGCGAGGTCGAACACGGCCGCGTTGTTGAACAGCGTATGGATGGGACCAAAAGCGGCCCGAGCCTCCGCAAGCAGGCGCGCAATCGCCTGGGCATCCGTGACATCCGCCGCGATGTAGGCAATGCAGTCCGGATGGCGCGTCTGCAGCGCCCGCACAGCCTCGGGCGCCGTTGCCGCACGGTCAACCACGCTGCAGCGCGCGCCCTCGGCAATGCAGGCCTTGGCGACCGCTAGGCCGATCCCGCCACCGGCGCCGGTCAGCAGCACATGGCGGTTTTTCAGACGTTCGCTCATGCCCTGGCCTCCAGTTTCATAAAGTCCGACACACGCCCGCTCGCACCACGCACGGCGTCGATGAGCCGTGCATCGCCCGCGGCGGATCCCCACAGCCCGGCGTCCGAGCACAGCGCGATGACCGGGTCGGCAGCGCCGCAGATCGCGTGTGCCACGGCCTCGTCCATGCCCTGGTCCTGGTAGGCATAGGGCAGTTCCCCACGATGCCAGCGCTGCAGGAAGGCGAGGAACAAGGCGGGCAGCATCGCGACGCTGGCTATCGGCTTCCCCATGGCAAGCCGCTCGCGCACCGTGGGCGCAATAAAGCCCGGAATTTTCGAAAAACCATCGGCCGCCACGCGCTGGTTGGTGTCGCGGATCGAGGGGTTGCCGAAGCGGTCGATGACGACGTCCCGGTAGGCCGCAAGGTCGATTGGACTTGGGCTCAGGCAGGGGATCACGTCGTCGGTCACGTAGTCGAAGGCCATTTTCCGGATCGCCGCATGGTGCGTGCCCTCATGGATAAACTCCAGCCCCAGCAGCGTGCCGGCCCAGGCAATGCAGCTGTGCGTGGCATTGAGGATGCGGATCTTGGCTTCCTCATAGGGTTGCACCGATTCGACCAGCTCCACGCCCACACGGCCCCAGTCGGGGCGCCCGGCCGCGAAATTGTCTTCGATCACCCACTGGATGAAGCTCTCGCCCGTGACCGCCGCCGCATCGTCGCGCCCCGTGGCAACCTTCACGCGGGCGCGCAACTCAGGCGGCGGGCGCGGCGTGATGCGGTCGACCATCGCGTTCGGGCAAAGGGTGTTTGCGCCGACCCACGAGAGCAGGTCGCTATCGCCCGCTAGCTCGATGAACTCGCGCAGCCCGTCACGGAAGCGGTCGCCGTTGTGGCGCAGGTTGTCGCAGTTGAGCAGGGTTACCGGACCGCCCTGCCTTGCCTTGCGCGCGCGCAGGATCGCGCAGACGGCGCCGTAGATGGTGACCCCCTCGCCGCTCTCACCGCCCTCTTCCGCGGCCTCGCCGCGGCGTGCGCGTTCAAGGTCCACCGCGAGATCGCTGAAAGACAGGTCCAGCTTGCCCTGGGTGTCGAGGTAGTAGCCGGCCTCGGTCACGGTGAATGAAACGATGCGCGTGGACGGCGCCGCGCCGCGCGAGATCACCACGGCCAGCGAGGACTCCCAGGGAAGAACTTCGCGGATGGCTTCGATCTGTTCGTAGCGGTACTCGCCGGCCGGCGATACGGTTTCCAGCGTGTAGCGCCCGCCCTGTGCCTGCAGGGCCGCGACCACCTCGGCCATATCGGGCCGGATGTTGGCGCCCACTATTAACCAACGGGTGTCGCCCGCATCGATCAGCCGCTGAAGATAGGCGGCCTGGTGGGCCCGATGGAACGAACCCAATCCAAGGTGAAGCACCGTGAATTCCGAAAGGGCCGGTGGCGTTTGCGCAAGAGGCGCTGTTGCGAGAGTCAAGGGAATGCCCGAAAGAAGAGGGAGGAAGGGAAGAAAGAAGGAATCAGGCCGGCACCGCACGGCCTTCACTGTTGAACAGGTGAAGCACCGAAGGGTCGAGTTCGACCGCCACGTCGTCACCCGCATGCAGCGGCGTGCGTTCGTTCTGGCGCGCTATCAGCGGCACGCCGCCCACGTCGACATGAATCAAGGTGTCGGCGCCGAGCGCCTCGATCAGCTCCACGCGGCCCGGCACCCCCGAAGCAGCGGCCTGCTTTGGATGCACACGCAAGCCTTCCGGCCTGACGCCCAGGAAACCGTCGCCCGGCAGGCGTCCACCGGTGGCCGCTGAGAAGCTCGGAATGGCGCCCGCCGCCACCATGTTCATCGACGGCATGCCGATGAACTGCGCGACAAACCRGTTCGCCGGGTGGTCGTAGAGTTCGAGCGGCGTACCGACCTGCTCGATCAGCCCGTCCCTGAGCACCACCACGCGGTCGGCCAGCGTCATGGCCTCGACCTGATCGTGCGTGACGTAGATGGTCGTCGCACCGAGTGCGCGGTGCAGCTTGTGGATTTCGACGCGGGTATTGCCGCGTAGCGCGGCATCCAGGTTGGACAAGGGCTCGTCGAACAGGAATACCTTGGGCGCGCGCACAATGGCGCGACCAATCGCCACGCGTTGCCGCTGCCCGCCCGACAGCTCTTTCGGTGTGCGGCCGAGGTACTGGGTAAGGTTGAGTGTCTTCGCCGCGTGCTCAACCTTGGCCTGTATCTCGCTTTTCGACACCCCCGCAAGCTTGAGCGCGAAGGACATGTTGTCGTACACGCTCATGTGCGGGTAGAGCGCGTAGCTTTGGAACACCATCGCCAGGTCGCGCTTGCCCGAAGGCACCCCTGTGATGTCCCTGCCGTCCAGCAGCAAGTTGCCTTGGGTGATGGGCTCCAGCCCCGCGATGAGGCGCAGCAAGGTCGATTTTCCGCAACCCGAAGGCCCGACGAAGACGATGAACTCGCCCTTGTTGATTTCAAGATCGATGCCGCGAATGATCCGGGCCTCCCCGAAACTTTTCTCGATGCTCTTGAGTTCCAGATAAGCCATCAGTCAATTCCTTTCATTTCACCGCGCCGAATGTCAGGCCTTGCACCAGYTGCTTYTGGCTGAACCAGCCGAACACGACGATAGGCGCGATCGCCATGAGCGAGGCGGCCGACAATTTGGCCCARAACAGGCCYTCGGGRCTGGAGTACGAGGCRATCARSGTSGCCAGCGTGCCGGCCTTGGCCGMACTSAGGTTGAGAGCCCAGAAGGCCTCGTTCCAGCTCAGCACCAGGCACAACAGGCCGGTCGAAGCCAGGCCGCCCACCGACAGCGGCAGCACGACATGGCGGAACTCGGTCCAGAGGCTCGCACCGTCCATGCGCGCGGCTTCCAGGATCTCGTTCGGGATGTCCTTGTAGGCGCTGTAAAGCATCCACACCATGATCGGCAGGTTCGACAGCGTGAACACAATGGTCAGCGCGGTGAGCGAATCCAGCAGACCCGCGGTCTGCGCAAGAACGTAGATCGGCACCAGCGCGCCCACCGCCGGCATCATCTTGGTGGARAGCATCCACATCAGGATGTCGCGCGTCCTCTTCGTGCGGAAGAAGGCCATCGAGTACGCCGCGGGCGCCGCGATCAACAGCCCGATGAGGGTCGAACCCAGGCTGGTGATGAGCGAGTTGCGCGCATAGAGCAGGTAGTCGCTGCGGCGCTGCACTTCGCTGAAGTTGTCGAGCGTGGGCTCAAAGACAAACAGCGGTGGCACATGAATCGCCTGAAGTTCGGTCTTGAAGGCCGTGAGAAACAGCCAGYCGAGCGGAAAGAACAGCAGCAGCGCCGCGGCCCACGCGCCCACGGTGCGAAGCAGTTGCGCAAGAAAGTCGCCAGGTTGCATGGTTCAGTTGCTCCGCTGCGTAAGGGTGTGCATCATGTCTAGTCGAGGTTCTTGCCGACGATGCGAATGAGGAATACCGCCACGATATTGGCCACCACCACCGCGAACAACGCACCTGCCGATGCCACGCCCACGTCAAAATTCATCAGCGACTGCTTGAAGATCATGTAGGTGAGATTGGTGCTTTCGTTGCCCGGGCCGCCATTGGTGGTGATGGCGATTTCGGCGAACACGCTGAGCAGAAAGATCATTTCGATCATGATCACCACCGCCATCGGCCGGCCGAGATGCGGGATGATGAGATAAAAGAAGCGCTGAAATGAACTCGCGCCGTCCATGCGCGCCGCCTCCATCTGCTCGCGGTCCAGCGACTGCAGCGAGGTAATGAAGATCAGGCAGGCGAAAGGCAGCCATTGCCAGGCCACCATGATGATCACCGACAACAGCGGCACATCGGTGAGCCAGTCGACCGGCTGCGCGCCGAAAAATCGCCACAAGTCGGCAAGCACGCCGTAGATCGGGTTCATCATCATGTGCTTCCACAGCAGCGCGTTCACCGCGGGCATGACGAAGAATGGTGAAATAAGCAGCACCCGCACGACGCCCCGCCCCGGAAACGGCTCGTTCACCAGCAAGGCGAGCAGCACGCCGAAGACCACCGTGATGAGGATCACGCTGCCGATCAGCATCAGCGTGTTCCAGGTCGCGGGCCAGAAGTCCGGGTCGGTGATGAAGTACTCAAAGTTCTCGATGCCCGCGAACGGATGGGCGCCGGGCTGCATGAGGTTGTAGCTCACGAACGAGAAATACAGGGTCATCACGAGCGGCACGATCATCCAGAGGAAGAGCGTGAGCACTGCGGGTGCCATGAGCGCGCGAGGCAGGAGGCGGTTCATGTGGTGAATCCCGGGGCAATGTGTGGGCAGCCTGGGGGATTACTTGCGATTACTTGTAATACCCGGCTTTTTTCATCTCGCGCTCGGCTGCCGTCTGTGATGTCTTCAGGGCCTGGTCCACCGTGACCTTGCCCGACAGCGCCGCGCTCATCTGCTGCCCCACCGCCACGCCGATGGCCTGGAACTCCGGAATGGCCGCGTACTGCACGCCGGCGTACGGCGACTTGGGCAGCGTGCTGTCGCTGAGGTTGGCGCTGTCGATGGCTTTTTTCTCGGCCGCGGCGAACTTGGCGACCTTCTGGAACTCGGGGTTTGCGTAGGTCGACTTGCGCGTGCCGGTGGGCACCGCGCCCCAGCCGTGTTCCTTGGCGACCAGGTTGATGTATTCCCTGGAAGTGGCCCATTTCACGAAGGTCTGGGCGGCCGCGCCCTTGGTCGAGCTGGCCGGGATGGCCAGGTTCCAGGTCCACAACCAGTTGGCGCCCTTGGGCGTGACGGCAACCGGCGCCTGCGCAAACGCCACCTTGTCGGCCACCTTCGACTGCTTCGGATCACTGATGAACGAGGCGGCGATGGTGGCATCSAYCCACATGCCGCACTTGCCTTCGTTGAAGAGTGCGAGGTTCTCGTTGAAGCTGTTGGCCGAGGCGCCGGGCGGGCCGTAGGCTTTCATCAGGTCCACGTAGAAGCCGATCGCGTCCTTCCAGGGCTTGGTGTCGATCTGCGGCTTCCACTGCATGTCGAACCACTGGCCGCCGTTGGTGTTGACCAGCGTGGTCAGGAAGGCCATGTTGTCGCCCCAGCCCGGCTTGCCGCGCAGGCACATGCCGTACACGCCGGCTTTCGGGTCGTGGATCTTGCCGGCCAGTTCCTTCACCTGTGCCCAGGTGGGCTGCTCAGGCATCTTGAAACCGGCCTTGTCGGCGAGGTCCTTGCGGTACATCAGCATCGAGCTCTCACCGTAGAACGGCGCGGCATAAAGTTTGCCTTCATGCGACAGCCCGGCGCGGATGGCGGGCAGCAGGTCGTCGACGTCATAAGCGGCATCGGTGGCAATGGGCTGCAGCCAGCCCTTCTTCGACCAGATCGGCGCTTCGTACAGGCCGATGGTCATCACGTCGAACTGCCCGCCCTTGGTGGCGATGTCGGTGGTGACGCGCTGGCGCAGCGTGCCCTCTTCGAGCGTGACCCATTTGAGCTTGATGTCTGGATGGGCCTTTTCAAAAACCGGCGTGAGCTTCTGCATTTCGATCATGTGGCCGTTGTTCACCGTCGCCACCACGAGTTCGGTCACGGCATGGGCCATGCCGGCGCCCGAAAGTGCAAGCGCCAGGCCTGCCTGGATAAAACCCTTCATGAGATGTCTCCTTCGTTATGTCGTTCGAAACGGCAGCTTTGCCGCTCACTGCATTCTGAGGAAACCTCCTGGCGGGTTTGATACCAGATCAGAGGATTTCGATACTTTGTTGCATTGAAGGAGTGGGAATTTCCCTAAACCACGCATCATTAGATGCAACAAATTGTCAAGGTGGGCGTGATATGGCTCTGCCGCTTCGGGCCGCCGGCCTGCGCCGTTCTCACAAATGGACAAAGACATCAGGCCGGCGCAGGCGCGCCGGCCGGGCGCGGCGCTATTTGCGCGCGACGGCCGAAGCCGGCACCAGCTTGAGCGGCCCGTAAAAGGCCTGCAGCTGGCCTTCGTTTTTTTCACCTTCGGTGAAGACAGCGAAGCTCAGCAAGGCGCCCGGGTCTTCGCCAAAAGCCTTGCGGTAGTCGGCGCGGATGTCGCGCTCGTAGCTGCGCCATTCGTTGTAGCCGTGGTCGCCCGAGTCGACGACGATCTTGCGGATGCGGTCGGTGCGCTCGTTGACGACGACCTCGCCGGGCTGGTTGACCCGCGACCACGAATACACCAGCGTCGCGAACGGCATCTCTTCGCCGGTCAGCAGGCGGCTCAGCTCCGACAACAGGGAGTTTTTCATCGACAGCCGCGAGCGGTCGCCTTCAAACGCCAGTACCACCCGCACCGGCACGTCATCGAGTTGCGGCAGCGTCAGGTTGGCACCGGCACCGGCATTCGGCACGTTCCAGGAAAAACGCACGAGGCCAAGCTGTTCCGGCTCGATGCGATAGCGATGGCGCAGGATGCTGCCGGACGCCTCGGCCTTCGCCAGCACTGCGTCGCGGCCCTCATGGCGCACATAGCTGTAGCTGGCCGGCTGCTTGCCGGGCACGCGGAATATTTCCCACTTGAGGTCGTCGGGCTTGAGTTCCCCGGCTATGGGCGGCGCCGACATTGCGGCCCAGGCCGTGCCGGTCACGCCTTCGGCCAGGCCCACCGTGCCGCCCTGGCTGGCCGGTTCGTCGACGTCGGCCTCCTCGTCGGTGGGCGCGCGGGTTGCGCAGCCGGCGACGAGGGCCATCGCGAGCAGCACCGCGGCAACAATCGAAAAACGGGGGGAAACACGGGGGGACGGGACGGGTAAAGACATGGTGCGGGTCATCGAAAAAATCGGCGAAGCGGCAAGTTGACCACGGAAGCACGCGGCCCCGCAATGGAAAAACGCACAGTTTTGCGCAAATCAGCCGGCGATTTTGCGCAGCAGGCCGGCCGTCGAGCCGTCCAGGCCGGCCACATCCCCGCTGCTCAGGCGCGGCTCTATGTCCCTGGCCAGCACCTTGCCGAGCTCGACACCCCACTGGTCGAAGCTGTTGATGCCCCAGATCGCGCCGCTGGCGAACACGCGGTGTTCCTGCAGCGCGACCAGCGCGCCCAGGCTGGCGGGCGTGAGCCGCTCCAGCAGCAAAAAGGTGCTGGGCCGATTGCCGGGGAAATGTTTGTGGCCGCCTCCATCTTCCTTGCCTTGCATCAGCGCCTGAGCCTGCGCCAGCACGTTGGCCAGCAAGGTGTCATGGTGGCCCGGGAGGCTGTGGCCGGCCTGCTTGACGGCGACAAATTCCACCGGCACCACCGAACTGCCCTGGTGCAGCATCTGGAAGTAGGCGTGCTGGCCGTTGGTGCCGGGCTCGCCCCACAACACGGGCGAGGTGGCAAAAGGCAGGGCCTGGCCGTCGGCATCGACGCGCTTGCCGTTGCTTTCCATTTCCAGCTGTTGCAGATAGGCCGGCAGGCGCCGCAGGGCGCTACTGTAAGGAGCGATGCTGCGGCTGCTGAAGCCGTAAAAATTGCGGTACCAGACGTCCAGCAAACCCAGGCGCACCGGCAGGTTGCGCGCCAGCGAGGCGGTGCGGAAATGTTCGTCCATGGCATGCGCGCCGGCCAGCAGCTCGCGAAAGCCCGCCGCGCCTATGGCAATGGCAATCGGCAGGCCTATGGCCGACCAGAGCGAATAGCGCCCGCCCACCCAGTCCCAGAAGCCGAACGTGGTCTTGATGCCGAAGGCATTCGCCGCCGCGACATTGGTCGTGAGCGCCGCGAAATGCCGGGCGACGTCCGTGCCGCCTTGTGCTTCGAACCAGCGCCGCGCCGAATGCGCGTTGGTCATGGTCTCGGTGGTGGTGAAGGTCTTGGACGCGACGAGGAACAGCGTGTTTTGCGGTTTGAGCCCCCGCAGCACGCCGGCCAGCTCACCGCCGTCGACGTTGGAGACAAAATGAAAGCGCTTGCCCGGTATGGCGAATTCAGCCAGCGCCAGCACCGCCATTTGCGGCCCGAGGTCGGAGCCGCCTATGCCGATGTTGACGACGTCGGTGATGGCCGTGTCGGCGCGCAGCTGCTCCGCGTAGGCCAGCATGGCGTCCAGGGTTTCATGCACGCGCGCGAGGTCGCCGCTCATGCCGCCGGCGGCCGGGCTTCTCAATAAAAAATGCATCACGGCGCGCTGCTCGGTGCCGTTGATCAGCTCGCCGGCAAACATGGCGTCGCGGTGCTGCTCAAGCCGGCATTGCGCGGCCAGCTCCAGCAGCAGCGCTTCGCTGCCGGCGTCGATCAGGTTTTTGGAGAGGTCGGCAAAGACATGCGGCGCTTCCTGGCTGAAGTGCCCGAAGCGGCCGGGATCGGCCGCGAAGGCCTGGCGCAGGTCAAAGGACTTTCCGCGGGTGTCAAAGCAGGCCTGCAGCGCGGCCCAGGCCGGCGTGCGGTCGCAACGGGGTCGGGGCTGCACGGCCATGCTCAGGCCGCCTGCATCAGGTGTTCGAGCTTCACGGCATCGGCCGCGAACGCGCGTATGCCCTCGGCCAGTTTTTCAGTGGCCATGGCATCTTCGTTGAGTGCATAACGGAAACCGGCTTCGTCGTAATTGACGGCGGGCAGGTCCAGCGCGGCGGCCGCCTTGGCGTCCAGCGCGCGGGACAGCGGCACATCGGAAGTCGCGAGCTGGGCCAGAAGTTCGGGGCTGATGGTCAGCAGGTCACAGCCGGCCAGCGCGGTGATCTGGCCCACATTGCGAAAGCTCGCACCCATCACCTCGGTGGCGATGCCAAAATGTTTGTAGTGGTTGTAGATCTCGCGCACCGACTTCACGCCGGGGTCGTTGGCGCCGGCCATCGCGGCTTCGTCCCACGATGCGCCGGCGGATTTTTTGTACCAGTCGTAGATGCGACCGACGAAGGGCGAGATCAGTTGCACCTTGGCTTGGCCGCAGGCAACCGCCTGGGCGAACGAAAACAGCAAGGTGAGGTTGGTGTGGATGCCGCGCTGCTCAAGCTTTTCGGCCGCCTGGATGCCTTCCCAGGTGGCGGCCACCTTGATCAGCACGCGGTCGATGTGGATGCCTTCGGCCTGGTAGAGCTCGACGATACGTTCGCCGCGCGTGTAGGTGGCGTTGGCGTCAAAGCTCAGGCGGGCGTCGACTTCGGTCGAGACGCGGCCCGGGATGATGGAGAGGATTTCACAGCCGAAGCGCACCAGCAGGCGGTCCATGATTTCGTCGAGCGCGCGGCCTTTGAAGCGGGCGACGGTGTCTTTGAGCAAAGGCTGGTAATCGGCCTTTTGCACCGCCTTGAGGATCAGCGAAGGGTTGGTGGTGGCGTCCTGCGGCTTGAACTGCCCCAGTTGCTTGAAATCACCGGTGTCGGCCACCACGGTGGTGAACTGTTTGAGGGCGTCGAGTTGGGTCATGGCTGGATGCTGGGCAAAAGGCGGGCGTGGTCCGGATGAAACACCGCTGGACACCTGGGTGCAGGCATCGCACGGGGTTCAAGGTCGAGTTACCATTATGCCCATAGAATGTGAAACTTAATTACCAAGACACTTTTTTACCATGAGCTTTGACCTCATCCTTTTCGGCGGCACCGGCGACCTGGTGTGGCGCAAGATCATGCCGGCCTTGTTCCAGGCCTTTCGCCACGGCTCGCTGCCGGAAGGCGGGCGCATCGTGGGCGTGGCGCGCGACGACCTGTCCGACGACCAGTACCGCGCCTTGATCAAATCCCGCTTCGACAACGTCGAGCTGGCCAAACGCCCGAGCGAAGAAGAGTTCTCGCGCTTTGCCGCGCTGCTTGGCTACCTGCGCATGGATTTGTCCAACCCGGCGGACTACGCCGCGCTGGCCGCGAAACTACAGCAGCGGCCGGCCGACGTGGTGGTGATGTATGTGGCGACGGCGCCCAGCCTGTTCACCACCGTGTGCGAGCAGATCGCCGCCGCCGGCCTCAACGGCCCGCAGACGCGGGTGGTGCTGGAAAAACCGCTGGGCCACGACCTGGCCTCCAACCGCGCCATCAACAAGACCGTGCGCAGCGTGCTGAGCGAGCAGCAGATCTTTCGCATCGACCACTACCTGGGCAAGCCTTCGGTGCAGAACCTGTTCGCGCTGCGCTTCGGCAATTCGCTTTTCGAGCCGCTGTGGCGCCGCGAGACCATCGCCAACATCCAGATCACCATCGCCGAGGACCTGGGCGTCGAAAAACGCGGCGCCTTCTACGACAGCACGGGCGCGCTGCGCGACATGGTGCAGAACCACGCGCTGCAGCTGCTGTGCGCCATCGGCATGGAGCCGCCCATCAACTCGCATGCCGACGCCATCCGCGACGAAAAGCTCAAGGTGCTGCGCTCCCTCAAGGCCTGGACGCCTGAAACACTGAGCCAGCACGTGGTGCGCGGCCAGTACGCGGCCGGCAACATCGAAGGCGAATCGGTGCCCGGCTACCGCGACGAAAAAGGCGTGCCTCCCGACAGCCGGACCGAAACCTTTGTGGCCCTGCGCACCGAGATCGCCAACTGGCGCTGGGCCGGYGTGCCCTTYTACATMCGCACCGGCAAGCGCCTGGCCGGCCGCGACGCGCACATCGAGGTCAACTTCCGGCCGGCGCCGCATGCGATTTTCAAGACCTCCACGGCCGGCTCCAACGTGGCCAACCGGCTGGTCATCAACCTGCAGCCCAAGGACGGCCTGGAACTGCATTTGCTGGCACAAGGCGCCGACCAGCGCTCCGGCAACAGCCATGCGCGCGGCACGCCGTCGCTGGCCCCGGTGCAGCTTGACCTGGACTTCGACAAGCGCTTCGGCTCCGAACGCGTGGGCGCCTACGAACGGCTGCTGCTGGACGTGATCGACGGGCGGCTCAACCTTTTTGTGCGCAGCGACGAACAGGAAGAAGCTTGGCGCTGGGTCGAACCGATTTTGGACAGCTGGAGCAATGATTCCGGCGCGCCGCGGCCCTATGCCGCCGGTAGCTGGGGGCCGAGTGCCTCGAGCGCGATGATTGCGCGCGACGGCTATTGCTGGAGTGAGGAGTGTTAAATATGTGGCCCCCACGGTCGTTCACTTCGTGTAACTCCCTGCCCCCCGAGGGGGCCGCTGCGCCTGCGGCCCGGCAAAGCCGGTTCCGCGGCCCTTGCTGGTTAGAAGAGCTCCCACATTTCCAGCGCGTTGGCGCCACCAGAGACCTATCCCACCATGCTTGATCGAATCAAGGCTTCGCTGCCGTCGCTCGCACCCGCCGAACAGCGTGTCGGCCGGCTCGTGCTGGGCGACCCGCGGGCCTTTGCCAACCTGCCGATCACCGAGCTGGCCAGCCGTTCGCATGTGAGCAAGCCCACCGTGGTGCGCTTTTGCCGCAGCATGGGATATGACGGGCTGTCGGACTTCAAGCTCAAGCTGGCGGGCAGYGTCAGTGAGGGCGTACCCTTTATTCACCGCAGCGTGGATGCCGACGACAAGACCGCCGACGTGATGGTCAAGGTGATAGACAACACCGTGGCGGCGTTTTTGAAGTACCGCAACGATGCGAGTTCGGTGGCGGTGGAAAGGGCCGCCGACGCGCTGCTGGCGACCTACAACACCGGCAGGCGCATCGAGTTTTTCGGTGTGGGCAATTCGGGCATCGTTGCACAGGACGCGCAACACAAGTTTTTCCGCCTCGGCATCACCAGCATCGCCTACAGCGACGGCCACATGCAGGTCATGAGCGCCTCGCTGCTGGGCCCGGGCGACTGCGTGGTGGTGATTTCAAATTCGGGCCGCACGCGCGACCTGATGGACGCCTGCGACATCGCGCGCAAGAACGGCGCCACCACCATCGTCATCACCGTCACCGGCTCGCCGCTGGCAGCGGCCGGCAACATCCACCTGGCGGCCGACCACCCCGAGGGTTACGACCGCTACAGTCCCATGGTGTCGCGCCTGATGCATCTGATGATCATCGACATCCTGGCGACCTGCGTGGCGCTGCGCATCGGCAGCAAGCTGCAGCCGCTGCTCAAGGAAATGAAGAACAACCTGCGCAACAAGCGCTACGCCTGAGGCACCGGGCCGCGGTATCAGGCGAGGGGCAGCGAACGCTCCACGATGCCGGCGAACAGTGCCGAGCCCAGCGGCAGCACGCTGTCGTTGAAGTCATAGCAGCTGTTGTGCAGGAAGCGGCTGCCGACGCCGCCGGTGGTGCCGCCTTTGCCGTCGGGCAGCTGCTCGCCCTGCCCCAGGCGCAGGTAGGCGCCCGGCTTGACGCGCAACATGAAGGAGAAATCCTCCGAGCCCATGCTGGGTTCGAGGTTGCTCACCACGTTTTCCGCACCCACGAGCTGGTCCGCCACGGCGGTGGCCAGTGCGTACTCGGCGGGCGAATTGATGGTGGCCGGGTAGATGCGTTCGTACTTCACGGTGGCGGTGGCGCCGAAGCCCTGGGCCACGGCCGCGCACAATTCCTTGAGGCGGCGCTCGACCAGATCCTGCACTTCGGGCTTGAAGGTACGCACGGTGCCCACCAGCATGGCGGTCTCGGGCACCACRCTCATCGCGCCCAGGTCGCCCGCCCGGACGGCGCAAATGCTGATCACCGCGTTGTCCATGGCCTTGACGTTGCGCGACACAATGCTTTGCACCGCGGTGATGATGTGAGCGGCCACCAGCACTGGATCCACCGTCAGGTATGCATGCGCGCCGTGGCCGCCTTTGCCGGTCACCTCGATAGTGATGCGGTCGGCCGCGGCCATCATGGGGCCGGGGTTGATGCCGATGGTGCCGGGTTGCATCGCGGGCCAGTTGTGCATGGCGTAAATCGCCTGCACGGGAAAGCGCTCGAACAGGCCATCCTTGATCATTGCGTCGGCCCCGCCGCGCCCCTCTTCCGCGGGCTGGAACACCAGCACGGCATCGCCGGCGAAGTTGCGTGTCTCGGCCAGGTAGCGGGCGGCGCCCACCAGCATGGTGGTGTGGCCGTCGTGGCCGCAGCCGTGCATCAACCCAGTTTTTGAAGACTTCCAGCCGAACTCGTTGTGCTCGGTCATGGGCAGCGCGTCCATGTCGGCGCGCAAGCCCACCATGGGCCTCAGGCCGGACTTTGCGGTTTTCTGGCCCTTGATGACGGCGACCACACCGGTCTTTCCGACACCCGTATGCACCTCGTCGACGCCGCATAGCTTGAGCGCATGCACCACACGGCTGGAGGTGTAGACCTCCTCAAAACCTAGTTCTGGATGGGCATGCAGGTCGCGGCGGAAAGCGGTGAGTTCGGGGTGGTACTGCACGATCTGCGCGAAAGCCCGGCCGCTGGCGCGCAGCTGGGGCGGGCGATCCGTGCTGTCGGCGATATCCGCCGCTGCGGTGGGCTGGAGGGATGAGGCACCTGGAATATTTGGAAGGGTGGCCGGAGCGCGCATGTCAGTGAAATTCCGAGTTCAGCTGTTGGAATACTAGTCTTGAAGGGATGGCGGCGCAAACACAGGGCTTTGCAAGAGCTGCACCGATGCGGCGGTCACGGCGGGAACGGCCATGGCGTTCAAAGGCTTGTTCACCAGGCTGACCGGGCCATACCAAGCCTTGGTTTTTTGCCGCGTGTTGTCGCTGTCCGTCATGATGGCAATACCGACCAGCGCCCCCGGCGCTTCGCCGAAGGCTTTTTCATAGTCGGCGCGGATGTCGCGCTCGTAGTCGAGCCAGCGGCCTAGCCGCGCCGGTCCGGACTCAAGCACCAGCTTGCGGATGCGGTCGGTGCGGGGGTTGATGACCACGCTTTCCGGCGCGCTGTGCGTGCCCCACACATACATGAGGGTTGCATAAGGAAGCGGCTCACCCGTCAGGGCCAATGCCAGTTCCGACAGCATGGCGTTTTTGGCGGAGAACTTCGAACGGTCGCCTTCGAAAGCGAGCAACACGCGCACCGGGGAATCGTCACTGTCGCGCTGCGTCATGTCGGCGCCGGCGATCATCATGGGCACCTTCCAGGAGAAACCCAGTTTGCCCAGGTCTGAAGGCTCGACCCGCAACTGCTGCCGCAGCATGCTGGCGGCGCTGTCGGATTCGCTGGAAACGGCTTCACGCCCATCCAGCCGCACCGCGCGATAGCGTGTGGACTTCTTCCCCGGAAATGCGCAATGTTGCCATTTGACGGTGTCCGGGATTGAAGAGGAATTTGAGTTTGAACTTGCGGGCGACGCCGAGGCCCAGTTCACGTCCTGGCTGCTTGCCGGCTCTGAAGTTCCTACTCCCGCGCAGGCCGCAAGCAGGGTCACACAAGCGACAACCATCAGCGCACGGAGCGTTCTCGAGAAAAAACAGGGAAACGACAAGGTCATGGAAAGACAGAAGGTGAAGCTACATAGCTCAACGCGGCCGGGGCAGAAAAGGTTTCAAAAAATCCGGAAATTTGTACTGCAGTCATTTCAGCCATGAAAAAAGCCGCCTCGGGTTTCCCCGGGGCGGCTTTCAGATCTTCATAAGAAACTGGCGTTAAGCCAGCTTCAAATTAGAACGTGTGGCGAATGCCAGCTGCGATCGTGGTGGTGCGGGTGATGCTGCTGGTAGGAGCGATCACCATGGTGTTCGCAGCCACGCCAGAGTAGTTCTTCGTGCTGACGGCACCCGTGTACAGGGTGGTGCGCTTGCTCAAAGAGTACAGAGCCTGGACGCCCCAGCCAGTGCTGGAACCCAGATCGTCACCCTTGGAGCGAGCATAACCAGCGCTCAGGGTCGTTGCGCCCAGAGGCACTGCAACGCTCAGGCTGTACTCTTTCTGTGCGCCCAGTTCGTGAGCAGCAACCACAGCGCCGGTCGAGCTGAACGTGGTGATGACGTCCTTGAACTTGGCGCGGTTGGCACCGAAGCCGACTTTGGCAACGCCGAAGTCATAAGAAACGTTCAGCAGCGTGTTGGTCAGAGCTGGCTTGGTCGTTGCGGTGCGGGCAGCACCTTCAGACTGGTAGCCGCCGGAAACAACCAGAGGGCCGTTTGCGTACTTCAGGTTGGCAGACACGGTGTTGCTTGCGCTGACAGCGGCCGTCTTGTCTTCGCCGAAGGCGTACATGAACGAACCGGTGAAGCCGCCGAAGTTAGGCGAAACGTACTTGACGCTGTTGTTGAAGCGGGTGTTGAAACCAACCCAGGTCACGTGGGCGCCAGAGCCGTTGCCGTTGTGGTTCAGCAGGACAGCATTGCCAGCCAGGGTGCCGATGGCGCCTGCTTGAGCGGTGCTGAAGCCGTTGTTGGTGTTCGAAGGATCGAACAGCGTAGCGCCCATCATGGCGTGGTCAGCAGACACGTCGTCGTAGGAGCTGGAGTTGCGACCGATGGTCACGGTACCGAAGCCGCTGGAGATACCCACGTTGGCGCGACGGCCGAACAGCAGGCCGCCTTGGCCGGAAGAACCTGCGTCGAGGTTGACGCCGCTTTCGAGGTTACCGATGACAGCCATGCCGCCGCCGATGTCTTCGCTGAAGCGAATGCCCCAACGCGAACCGTTCAGGCCGCCGGAGTCAATCTTGGCTTGGCTGATGCCGGTGATGGCAGCGCCGCTAACTTGGTTGGTCTTGTAGCTGCCGATGTTGGCGTCGAGCAGACCATAGATGGTCACGGTCGACTGAGCTTGTGCTGCACCAGCCATCGCGCCGAGTGCGGCCAAAGCGATAAGGGTCTTTTTCATTGAGAGTTTCTCCAAGGTTAAACATAGGGCTCCGGCACGGGGACCATTTGCGGACTTGCGTCCTCGTGGTTCCACCAGAGACCCGGGCCAACCCCCTTTCGGGAAGTTGGCTCTATTGCACCAGACTGGGCTTCAATTCGCAAAGGAATGCCCAAAAAAACCAACAACACGTTGCGCTCAAGCCACAAATGGACGCCAACCAGTGGAAAAGAAACAACGCCCGCAAAAACCGGAGATTCCCTCTTGCCAAAAAACCTGTTCCCGCTTTGATTCCGGCCGTTTCAATGAAAAAAGCCGTTTCAGTGAAACGGCTTTCAGGAAACCCGCGCGAGGCGGGGTTCAGGTTCAGGTCAAACGGATCAGAACGTGTGGCGAATGCCGGCACCGTAGGTGCTGGTCTTGCGCTCGGCCGCGCCGCCGGTTTCCTTGCCGGTCTGGATGCCAGCGTACAGGTTCGAACGCTTGGACAGGGCATACAGGGCTGCAAAACCGTAGCCGGTGCGCTTCAGGTCGGGAGCGCCGGCCAGCAGCGTGCTCTTGGAACGGGCATAGCCACCGGACAGCGTCAGGGCGCTGGTGACAGGGAAGTCCAGGCCGATCTGGTATTCCTTGGTCTTGTCCGCCGCCACACCGGTGATCGGGGTGGTGCCGTTCTTCACGTTACCGTAGGCGCCCAGCAGCTTGACCACGCCGAAGTCATAGGAACCGTTCAACTGCGTGTACTTGACCGCGGTGGCGGCGCTGGTGGTTTTTTCGGTCTGGTAAGCCAGCGAAGCGCCGATAGGGCCGTTCGCGTAAGCGACGTTCATGCTGATGATTTTGCCGGCGCCGACAGCGGCGGTCTTGTTTTCACCGAAGCTGTACATGCCGGCAGCGGAGAAGCCGCCGAAGTTGGGGGTCTCGTAGTAGATCGAGTTGCCGGGACGATCCTGGTAGCTGTTGCTGGCCCACACGCTGGTGGAAGGCGCGAACAGCAGCGAGTCAAAACCAGCAGCGCCGGAACCCTTGACCATGTCGTAAGGGGTCCACATCTTGCCGAGCTTCAATTCACCGAAGCCGCCGGAAAAGCCCATCCATGACTGGCGGCCGAAAATCGCAGTGGAGGTCGCGCCGGTGTAGGGGTTGGTGTAGTTGTTGGAAACACCGGTGCTGGGGTCAAAGCCGGCTTCCAGCAGGAAGTTGGCTTTGAGGCCGCCACCGAGGTCTTCAGAGCCCTTCAGGCCGAAACGGCTGGTCTGCAGACCGCCGCCGCTGCCGGAGAAAGGGTGCGGAACGTTCACGCCGGTGCGGCTGATGTTGTTGTCCTTGACGGTACCGACCCATGCGTCCACGAGGCCGTAAATGGTCACGGTGGACTGCGCGGATGCCACGCCGGAAACGGCCAGCACTGCCAGGGCAACTAGGCTTTTCTTCATCATTAGAAATCTCCAAAAAGGTGGGAAACACATAAAAAACGCGAAAACATTTCAAAGGGCTTTTGATTGATCGACCCCAGGCCGATTTAATCAATCCGTCACAAATCATACAAAGCCCTTATCGCTTCATTAGCAAATTTCACGCCCGATTGTTGGCCCCTGACCACACTGCTAGGTGTCATGCCGTACCAGCCCCATGCCGGGGAGCCGTCTGCGGCCGGATATGCCCTTCGATGTTGCCTAAACACACCAAAATGGCGCTTTTTTCCATAAGCGCATCGTTTTGGTGAACACACGCTGACCGGGGCCGGCGGCCGCGTTTTTCGGCGCTCCATGCCAACCAGAGGCATCGCAACGGGGGCGGTGCACACTCGAAACTGCCCAGGCACCCCGTGGGGCTGTGGCTCACGTACCACGGCTTGGCCAAAATAGAGACCAAGCCCTAAGCCGGCTTCGCGCATCCGCCAAACCAGTTCTTGGCACGACGCAGCACCCCCATCCCCAGAGGGAAGCGGCAAGAAATGGGGGGCTTGCACGGCTTTTTTCGGGGCTTTGCCCTGACGGCAAAAACCTCGGGTTTTCCCCTGTCGCGAAAGTGATACCCCCCGTAGTGACACTCTTTACGGCTCACGGCATCGCCATTAATCTTTCCTTCACAAAGACGGCCTGCCAGGGTAAGGACGGGCGTCAAAATTTCCCGCCATTCAGCGCTTTTTTAATTACAACTCCTGGAGACTCCATGAAAAAACTGACCCTCGTTGCAACTGCGATCATGGGACTTTTGTCCACCTCGGCCGCCATGGCGCAAAGCACCGTGACCGTCTACGGCATTCTTGATGCAGGCTTCAACCACGTGAGCGGTCTGCGCCAGGGCTCCGTGAGCACGATTGCCAGCGGCATCATGGAAGGCTCGCGTTTCGGCCTCCGCGGTTCGGAAGACATCGGCGGCGGCTACAAGGCCATCTTCACCCTTGAAAACCGCCTCGAGCTGGACACCGGCTCCGTGACCAACCGCCCGAACTCCGGCACCCAGATGCCTGATCGCGTCGCCACCTCGGTGGCTGCGGGCGTCGCAGGTCTCCCCCTTCCCGTCGCAACCCGCGACTTGCTGATCGCCGGCGTGAATAACACGCTCGCCACCGGCGCATTCGGCGTGAACCTGGCCGGCAACCTGTTTGACCGCCAGGCTTACGTCGGCCTGGTGACCCCTTTCGGCGCCTTCACGGCCGGCCGCCAATACACGCCCGGCTACCTGGTGGCCGCGCAGTTTGACGCTTCGCAGACCCAGTCCAGCCTGGCCGCCGGCCAGGTCGCCAGCCTGCCAGCCGCATTCGACATCCGCTTGAGCAACACGCTGCAGTACGCGATCCAGACCAGCGGCGTCACCGCATTGCTGATGTACGGCGCCGGTGAAGTCGCGGGCAGCAACTCCGCAGGCCGGTTCTGGGGTGGCATGGTCACTTACAAGGGCAACGGTTTCTCGGTGGGCTATGGCCACAACGGCAAGAACAATGAGCTGGGCCAGAAATCCCTGACCAACGACCTGATCGGCGCCACCGTCGACATCGGCCCCGGCACCCTGTACGGCCAGTACGCCACCATCAAGGACGACAATCCAACCGGCATCTCCACGATTGGCGCTTCTGTCACCGCTTCCACCGGCAGCGCGTTGGTCGGTACGGCGTTCCAGAATGCCTACAACGCCGCCTTCAGGCAAGACGCCAGGCTGATGCACATCGGCTACCGGCTCACCACCGGCCCACACACCTGGGTCGTGGCCTTCAACCGCCTGGATGACAAGCGCACGGTGAACGCCGATACCGATTCCTACGGTTTCACCTACACCTACGCGCTGTCCAAGCGCACCAACCTGAACGCCGTGCTGACCCACTTCAACAACAAGGGCCAGGGCCAGGTCGCACCAGGCGGCAACGGCTTCCTCGGCGGCGTAACCTCCGCGGCCGGTGTTGGCTCCACCAACATCGCCCTGGGCATCCGCCACACGTTCTAAACCGGAACCCCACCCGGATCCAATCCGGGCGCGTCACGAAAAAGCCCCTTCACAGGGGCTTTTTTCATGGGCGTTTGCATGCCAGGAGTCCGGCGCTAACATGGCGCCATGACCACCGCACTCGACACCGCCCTGAATGCCGCCGACGGCGCATTGCGAACCCTTTTTGCCGCCCCCCGCGCCAGCCGCGCCTGCCCCACCGTGCCCGGCGAAAAGACCGAGCTGGCGCTGCAGGACAAGGCCTTGTCGGGCGCGCTGATGCGGGTCAACCATGTGGGAGAGGTCTGCGCGCAGGCCTTGTACGCGGCGCAGGCGCTGGGCACCCGCGACCCGGCACTGCGCGAGCATTTCCTGCAGGCCAGCCGCGAGGAAGGCGACCACCTCGCCTGGACCAAGGCCAGGCTGGACGAACTGGGCGCCCGCCCCTCGCTGCTCAACCCGCTTTGGTACGCCGGCGCCTTCGGCCTGGGCCTGGTCGCAAGCCGGCTGGGCGACCGCCTGAGCCTGGGCTTTGTCGTTGAGACCGAGCGCCAGGTCGAAGCGCACCTGGCCGGGCACCTGGAACGCCTGCCGCTGGGCGACCACGAGTCGCGCGCCATCGTGGCGCAGATGAAGGACGACGAAGCCCTGCACGCGCGGGACGCCGAACAGGCCGGCGCCCTGCAGCTGCCAGAGCCGGTCAAGGCGCTGATGCGCTCGGCCGCGCGCGTCATGACGACGACGGCGCACTACCTCTGAAGCCGCGGCCCGAGCCGCAACGCCCTTAAACCTCCAGCACCTCGAAGCTGGTGGTGATGTCCGCGGTTTTCGCCAGCATGATGGTGGCCGAGCAATATTTGTCGTGGCTCATGGCCACGGCGCGTTCCACCGCGCTGGCGGCCAGGCCCTTGCCCGTCACCACAAAATGCATGTGAATTTTGGTGAATACCTTGGGGTCCACGGCAGCCCTTTCAGCGCTCAGCTTGACCGAGCAGCCATGCACGTCCTGGCGGCCGCGCTTGAGGATCAGCACCACGTCATAAGCGGTGCATCCGCCCGTGCCGGCCAGCACGGTCTCCATGGGGCGGGGCGCCAGGTTGGCACCGCCGTTTTCAGGCTTGTCCGCATCGGGCGCGCCGTCCATCACCAGGGTGTGGCCGCTGCCCGTTTCGGCGAGGAAGCTCATGTTCGAGCGCGATCCCGTGTTGGCGCTGTTGCCCGTCCAGCTCACCGTGCATTCCATAAACTCCGCTCCTTATGCATAAAATTTATAACTAAACCGTGAAAAATGTCGAGTTTGCGCCACAAGATATTGTGCAGCGCAACATCGCTCCGCTATACTGAAATCATCGCATCAATACTGATCGCCCACGGCGTCACAAGGTATTTGGTGCCACTGGTTGTCTCCTCCACCTCCTCTAAGGGTGGATTTACAGGCCCAGATCGCAAGGTCTGGGCCTTTTTTCTTGGGTCATCGAATTGCGTGCCGGCTCGCTGCGGCGCTTTTTCTCGCGCCACTATGATGTCAGGCTGCGAGAAAAACATGCCCACCCCGACCAAAACCGCCAAAAGCCTCCCCAAAACAGCCCCTTCCGGCAAGCCGCTCACCCCCGCCGACTACCTGAAAAAGATTCTCACGGCGCGGGTCTATGACGTGGCCGTGGAATCCAGCCTTGAGCCCGCCAAAAACCTCAGCCTGCGCCTGAAAAACACCGTGCTGCTCAAGCGCGAAGACCAGCAAGCGGTGTTCAGCTTCAAGCTGCGCGGCGCATACAACAAGATGGCCCACCTGAGCCCGGCCCAGCTCAAGAAAGGCGTGATCTGCGCCTCGGCCGGCAACCACGCACAAGGTGTGGCGCTCAGCGCGCAAAAACTCGGCGCCCGCGCCGTCATCGTCATGCCCACCACCACGCCGCAGCTCAAGGTCGACGCGGTCCGCGCCTGGGGCGGCGAGGTCGTGCTGCGCGGCGATAGTTATTCGGACGCCTACGCACACGCCGTGGTGCTCGAGAAAAAACACGACCTCACCTTCGTCCACCCTTTCGACGACCCAGAGGTGATCGCCGGCCAAGGCACGATCGCGATGGAAATCCTCATGCAACTGCAAAGCCTGGGCTCCAGCCGGCTGGACGCCGTGTTCGTGGCCATAGGCGGCGGCGGGCTGATCTCCGGCGTGGCCAACTACATCAAGGCCGTGCGCCCCGAGATCAAGGTCATCGGCGTGCAGATGAACGATTCCGACGCCATGCTGCAGTCGGTCGACGCCAAAAAGCGCGTCACCCTGAGCGACGTCGGCCTGTTCGCCGACGGCACGGCCGTCAAGCTGGTGGGCGAGGAGACCTTCCGCATCAGCCGCGGGCTGGTCGATGAATTCATCACCGTCGACACCGACGCGGTCTGCGCCGCCATCAAGGATGTGTTCGTCGACACGCGCAGCATCGTCGAGCCTTCGGGCGCGMTGGCCGTGGCCGCCGTCAAGCARTAYGTGGCSAMGCACAAGACCAAGGGCGAGACCTATGCCGTGATTTTGAGCGGCGCCAACATGAACTTCGACCGCTTGCGCTTCGTCGCCGAGCGCGCCGAGGTCGGCGAAGAGCGCGAAGCCCTGTTCGCCGTGACGATTCCCGAAGAGCGCGGCAGCTTCCGGCGTTTTTGCGAAGTCATCGGCGAGCTGCCCGGCGGGCCGCGCAGCGTGACCGAGTTCAACTACCGCATCAACGACGACGCCAAAGCCCATGTCTTCGTCGGCCTGACCACCTCGGCCAAGGGAGAAAGCGCCAGGATCGCCGCCAATTTCTCGCGCCACGGCTTCAAGACCCTGGACCTCACGCACGACGAGCTCGCCAAGGAACACATACGCCACATGGTGGGCGGGCACAGCGCGCTGTCCAAGGACGAGCGCCTGCTGCGCTTCATATTCCCCGAGCGGCCCGGCGCGCTGATGAAGTTCCTCTCGAGCATGCGGCCGGGCTGGAACATCAGCCTCTTCCACTACCGCAACCAGGGCGCCGACTACGGCCGCATCCTGGTGGGCCTGCAGGTGCCCAAGGCCGACAACAAGGCCTTCAAGGACTTCCTCGACACCCTGGGCTACCCCCACGTCGAGGAAACCGCCAACCCGGTTTACCGGCTTTTCCTGCAAAGCTGACCCCGGCACAACCGCCATGAATGCACAAGGCGCACCCTCGGCAAAGCCCGCCCCGGCCAACACCTCGGTGTGCCCGCGCTGCGGTGCCGGCCTGCGCTGCGGCATGGTGGCGGGCGATGCCGAATGCTGGTGCGTCAAGCTGCCTCACGTCATGCCTGTTCCCAGCGAACGCACCCCATCATCGCAAGGCAGTGCGCTGTCCTGCTTCTGCCCCGCCTGCCTCAAGCTGATCACCGATGAACGCTCCCGACTTTCCACCCCTGATCCTGCCCGCGATTGAGCCCACCGCCGACCTCCCGCTGGAGGCCAGGCTGCGGCACAAGATTGCCCACAAAACCAAGCCGCTGGGCGCGCTCGGCCGGCTCGAAGGCCTGGCGCTGCAGCTGGGCCTGATCCAGCGCAGTGAAACCATCACGCTGCGCGAGCCGCAGATGGTGGTTTTCGCCGCCGACCACGGCATCGCCGCCGAAGGCGTTTCAGCCTACCCGCAGGCCGTCACGGTGCAGATGGTCGGCAATATGCTGGCCGGCGGCGCCGCCATCAACGTCTTCGCGCGCCAGCATGGTTTTGCGCTGCAAGTGGTGGACGCCGGCGTCGCGGCCGAACTGGCGCCGCACCCGCAACTGCTGCAGCGCAAGATCGCGCCCGGCACACGCAACATCCGCCACGAGCCCGCCATGACGGCCGCGCAGGCACGTGCCGCCTTGCAGGCCGGCATGGACATCGTGCGCCAACTGCCCGGCAATGCCGTCGCCTTCGGCGAGATGGGGATTGCCAACACCTCCGCCGCCGCCCTGCTGTTCGCGCGCCTGGCGGGCGTCGGCATAGACGAGGCCACGGGCCGCGGCACCGGGCTGGACGACGCACAGCTCGCGCACAAACGCCAGGTGCTGGCACAGGCGCTGGCCCGCCATGCCGGCGCCGTGCAACCCCTAACTGCGCTGGCCGCCCTGGGCGGCTTTGAAATCGCCATGATGGCCGGCGCCATGCTGCAGGCCGCGAGCGAGCGCCGCGCCGTGCTGGTCGACGGCTTCATCGCCGGCGCCGCCGCGCTGGTGGCCCGGGCCCTGGCGCCCGCCGCGCAGGACTACATGGTGTTTTGCCACCGCGGGGACGAACACGGCCACCGCCTGCTGCTGGCCCACCTTGAAGCCGATCCGCTGCTGGATCTGGGCCTGCGCCTGGGCGAAGGCACGGGCGCGCTGCTGGCCTGGCCGCTGCTGCAGTCTGCGGCCGGCTTCCTCAACGAGATGGCCAGCTTTGACTCCGCCGGCGTGAGCGGCCGCGAAGACGCCTGAACCGCACGGGGCACCGCATGACCGCCATCGCCCAGTTCATCCGCGAGTACCTGCTCGCCGTCCAGTTCTTCACCCGCATCCCTATCACTGGGCGGCTGGCTGACTGGGTGGGCTACAGCCCCGAACTGCTGCGCGCCAGCGCCGGGCACTTCCCGGGCATAGGCATCCTGGCCGGCGCTTTTGCCGCCGCCCTGTACGCCCTGGTGCAAGCCCTGTTGCCAGACACCACCTTCACGCCGCTGGTGGCCGCCGCGCTGTCCACCGCCGCCACCGTGCTGCTGACCGGCGGCTTCCATGAAGACGGCCTGGCCGATACCGCCGACGGCCTGGGCGGCGGCTACGACAGGGAGCACGCGCTGCAGATCATGAAGGACTCGCGCGTCGGGGCCTTCGGCGCCATGGCGCTGGTGCTGGCCGTGCTCGCCAAGGTCTCGCTGCTGGCCATCCTCGGTTCGGTCGAAGGCGCGCCCACCGGCTGGGAAGAAGCGCCCTTTGCCAGCTGGTACATCTGCGCCGCGCTGTGGACGGGCCACGTCGTCTCGCGCGGCCTGCCGCTGCTGCTGATCTACCTACTGCCACACGTCGGCGACACGGCCGCGTCCAAGTCGAAGCCGCTGGCCGACCAGATCTCGCCGGGCGCCCTGCTGGTCGGCTTTGCCTGGTGTTTCGTGGCGCTCGCCCTGGCCGCCCTTGCGCTGGACGCATTGAATCTCATCGTCGCCTGCAGCTTTGCCCTCCTAGCGCTGCTGTGGATGGGCCGGATGTTCAAGCGCCGGCTGCAGGGCTTCACCGGCGACTGCCTGGGCGCGACCCAGCAGGTCTGCGAGATCGCTTTCTACTTTGGCCTGGCCATCAGCCTGTGACCAGGACAAGCACCAAGCCATGAAACTCTGGCTGGCCCGCCATGCAACGCCACTGGTGAATCCCGGCATCTGCTACGGCCGGCAGGACGTAGCAGCCGACGCGACCGCCACCGCAGCATGCGCACAGGCACTGTCCAAGCTGCTCCCCGCAGGTACCCGGGTCAGCTATTCCCCGCTCAAGCGCTGCGCGCAACTTGCAAAAGCCTTGCGCCAACTGCGGCCCGACCTCGCCTGCAGCAGCGACCCACGGCTTCAGGAAATCAACTTCGGCGCCTGGGAAGGCCGCGCCTGGCAAGACATCGCCCCCGCAGAACTGCAATCCTGGACAGACGGCTTCGCCGAATACGCCGTGGGCGGCAGCGGCGAAAGCACAAGCCAGGTCATGGCGCGAGTCGCCTCGGCCTTCGATGAATTGCGGGGCCAGGCAAACACCCTGTGGATCACCCACGCCGGTGTCATACGCGCCGTGGAACTGATCGCACGCGGCACGCGTCAGGTCAACAGGGCCGACGAGTGGCCTGTTGAAGCGCCGGCCTACGGCCAATGGTGCACACTCGAGCTGAAAACTCCCTCCTAAAACCCAGACAAGGCATAAAAAAATGGCAGCAACCCTGGATGGTCAGCTCGTGGTGGCGATCTCGTCGCGCGCGCTGTTTGATTTTGAGGAAGAAAACCTCGTCTTTGAAACCGGCATGACGGCCGCGCCGCCACCCGGCGTCAAAAAAGACGCGGCCTACATGAAGCTGCAGCTCGAACGCCTGGACGTGCCGGCCAAGCCCGGCGTCGCCTTCTCGCTGGTCAAAAAGCTGCTGGCCTTCAACGACGCGCCCGAAAGCGCCGGCGAGGCCGCCAGCCCCGCGGCGCCCGCCCAGCGCGTGGAGGTCGTGATCCTGTCGCGCAACGACCCGGTCTCGGGCATGCGCGTCTTTCGCTCGGCCCAGCACTACGGCCTCAAGATAGAGCGCGGCACCTTCAATCGCGGCGAAGCGCCCTGGCGCTACCTCAAGCCGCTGCACGCCAACCTGTTTTTGTCGGCCCACCTGAGCGACGTGCGCGACGCGCTGGCCGCGGGCGTGCCGGCCGCGCAGGTCTACCCCCATTCTGTGCGCGCCAGCGACGCCCATCCCAATGAAGTGCGCATCGCCTTCGACGGCGATGCGGTGCTGTTTTCCGACGAGGCCGAGCGCGTGTTCCAGGCCCAGGGCCTGTCGGCCTTCCAGCAGCACGAGCGCGACAAGGCCTCGCAGCCGCTGCTGGCCGGCCCCTTCAAGCCCTTGCTCGAAGCGCTGCACCGCCTGCAGCAGGTCGGCACCTCGCACATGCGCATACGCACCGCGCTGGTCACCGCGCGCAGCGCCCCGGCGCACGAACGCGCCATCCGCACGCTGATGGAATGGAACATCGAGGTCGACGAGGCCATGTTCCTGGGCGGCCTGGCCAAGGGCGAGTTCCTGCGCGAGTTCGAGCCCGACTTCTTCTTTGACGACCAGACCGGCCACGTCCATTCCGCCGCCCAGCACGTACCCTCGGGCCATGTGGCCAGCGGCGTTTCCAATCAGTTGTCCTGAATTTCGAAAACAAAAATGTCCACCATGACCCAGACACCCGCCTCCGGCCTGTTCGCCAAATTCCGCGCTTTCCGGCGCTTGGCGGGGCGCATAGTGGCGCTGGCCGCACCCTATTTCCGGTCCGAAGAAAAATGGAAAGCACGCGGCCTGCTGCTGGCCATCGTGCTGCTCAACCTCGGCACGGTCTACATGGCGGTGCAGTTCAATGACTGGTACCGCGTGTTTTACGACGCGCTTGAAAAGCGCGACCAAACTGTCTTCTGGCAGCAGATGGGCCGCTTCAGCTACCTCGCCTTTGGCGCGATCATCATCGCCGTCTACAAGTTCTACCTGACCCAGCTGCTTCAAATGCGCTGGCGCGCCTGGATGACACGCGACTACCTTCGCCGCTGGCTGTCGCACCATGCTTTCTACAAGATGGAGCTCGCGCGCTATTCCACGGCTACCGACATCAACGCCAGCCCCGACAACCCGGACCAGCGTATCCAGGAAGACGTGCACTCTTTCACCACGTCCACGATCTCATTGAGCATGGGCGTGCTCAACGCGGTCGTGACGCTGGTCAGTTTTGTCGGCATCCTCTGGACACTGTCGGGGCCGCTTGGATTCACCCTGGGCGGCAGCAGCTACAGCATCCCGGGCTACATGGTCTGGGCCGCGGTCGCCTATTGCCTGGTCGGGAGTGTGCTGGCCCACTACATCGGCAGGCCGCTGATCAAGCTCAACTTCATGCAACAGCGCTATGAGGCCAACCTTCGCCACCATCTGGTACGGGTTCGCGAATACAGCGAACCCATCGCGCTGGACCATGGCGAGGCTGTGGAACGCGGCCAGCTCGACGGGCGCTTCACGACAGTGCTGGCAAATTACCTGAACCTGATACGCGCCAACAAAAAGCTCATCTGGTTCCAGAGCTTCTTCGGCCAGGCCGCCGTGATTTTTCCCTTCTTTGTCGCGGCACCTCGCTTCTTCAGCGGGGCGATCCAGCTCGGCCAGCTCATCCAGATTTCCTCCGCCTTCGGCAAGGTGCAGGATTCGCTGAGCTGGTTTGTGGACAACTACGACACGCTTGCCAGCTGGCGCGCCACCACCGACCGCCTGACCAGTTTTGAAGACAGCATGATCGCGCAGACAAAAGACAATGAAGCGCTCGTCACCACACCATCAACCGAACTTGGGTCCACCGGCCTCAAGCTCGCGCTGCCCACGGGTGCCGTGCTGCTGGCGGACATGTCGCTGAAGGCTCACACCGGCGACCATATCCTTCTCAAGGGCCCATCGGGCAGCGGCAAGTCAACCCTGTTTCGCGCCTTCGCCGGCATCTGGCCTTTTGCCAGCGGCAGCATCGCGAAACCTGCAAACGCGATGTTCATTCCCCAGCGCGCCTATTTCCCCAATGGCTCCCTGCGCGATGCGCTGGCCTACCCCGAGCCCGCCGCGGCTTACAGCGACGAGGCCCTCAAGCAGGCGCTTGAGGAAGCCCTGCTGCCCGACCTGGCCTCGCGGCTCGATGAGGAAAATGCCTGGAGCCAGAAACTCTCGGGCGGCGAGCAGCAACGCCTGGCGATCGCACGCGTGCTGCTGAAAAAGCCCAAATGGATTTTTGCCGACGAAGCCACCAGCGCACTCGACGAAGCCGCCGAAAAGACGCTGTATGAACGCCTGCTCGCGCTCGTGAAATCGTCGGGGGGCTCTCTAATCTCCATAGCCCACCGGCCCAATGTCGCCGCCTTCCACGACCGGCAGTGGACCCTGGAAAAGCAGCCCCCGGGCTCAGCCGCCCTGTACCGCTTGACGGCCAGCCAGCTCCCAGGAGGAAGCGCCGCGAATGCCTGAAGAAATGTCCAAGCCGGCTGCGCCGGAGGCCGCCGACCTCTCCGCCTGGGCGCCCATCAAGCGTCCGGTGTTCCGCATGCTGTGGAGCACCTGGCTGGTCGCCAACATCTGCATGTGGATGAACGACGTGGCGGCGGCCTGGATGATGACCTCCATGACCACCTCGCCGATCTGGGTGGCGCTGGTGCAGTCGGCCTCCACCTTGCCGGTGTTCCTGCTGGGCCTGCCCAGCGGAGCGCTGGCCGACATCCTGGACCGGCGCCGCTACTTCATCATGACGCAATTCTGGGTGGCCGGCGTGGCCACGCTGCTGTCCATCACCGTGATCTCGGGCGTGATGACGCCGGCCCTGCTGCTGGCGTTGACCTTTGCCAACGGCGTCGGCCTGGCGATGCGCTGGCCGGTGTTCGCCGCCATCGTGCCCGAACTGGTGCCGCGCGTGCAGCTGCCAGCCGCGCTGGCGCTTAACGGCGTCTCCATGAACGCTTCCCGTATCGTCGGCCCCTTGGTGGCCGGCGCGCTGATCGCCGGCGCCGGCACCGAATACGTCTTTGTGCTCAACGCCGTACTGTCGGTGGTTTCGGGCTTCGTCATCATGCGCTGGCGGCGCGACCACGCGCCCAGCCCGCTGGGGCGCGAGCGCCTGGTCAGCGCCATGCGCGTGGGCCTGCAGTTCGTCGGCCAGTCGGCGCGCCTGCGCGCGGTGCTGCTGCGCATCGCCATCTTCTTTTTCCATTCCACCGCCCTGCTGGCCCTGCTGCCGCTGGTGGCGCGCGGCCTGCACGGCGGCGATGCCGGCACCTTCACGCTGCTGCTGGCCTCCATGGGCGCGGGCGCCATCGTCGCCGCGCTCAACCTGCCGCGGCTGCGCCAGATGATGCCGCGCGACGTGCTGGTGATGCGCTCCACGCTGCTGCAGTCGGTCTCCATGGCGGCCATGGCCTATGCGCCCAACGCCTGGGTGGCGGTGCCGGCCATGGTGCTCAACGGCATGGCCTGGATCACCTGCGCCAATTCGCTCAGCGTCTCGGCCCAGCTGGCGCTGCCCGACTGGGTGCGTGCCCGCGGCATGTCGATGTACCAGATGGCCATCATGGGCGCCAGCGCCGCCGGCGCCGCGCTGTGGGGCCAGGTGGCCACGCTGAGCAGCGTCTCCACCGGCCTGCTGGTCGCTGCCGCCAGCGGCACCGCTGTGATGTTGGTGGCAAAGCACCTGGTGTCCGACCTCAGCATCGAGGAAGACATGACGCCCTCGCGCCAGTTCAAGGCGCCCGTGGCCGAAGAACCGCCCGGCGTGGGCAATGTGGTGGTGACGATTGAATACCTGGTGGACCCGGCGCGCGCCGACGACTTCCGCGCGCTGATGCAGGAAAGCCGCCGCAGCCGCCTGCGCCAGGGCGCGCTCGAATGGGAACTGCTGCGCGACGTCAACAAGCCCGGCCGCTTTGTCGAGCAAATCGTCGACGAATCATGGACCGAACACCTGCGCCGCTTTGACCGCGTGACCGCCAGCGACGTGGCGCTGCGGGAGCGCAAGCTGGCGTTTCATATCGGCGAAGAGCCGCCGGTGGTTTCGCGATGCGTAGTGGAAAGCCTAGTGAGGGTCTGATTTAACTCCTTCCCCCTCTGGGGGAAGGTAGGGATGGGGGCCAGCGGCGTGCGATTCATCAACCTGCCGGCCAGATCAAACAGCCCCCATCCCAGCCTTCCCCCAGCGGGGGAAGGAGCAAGAGCAACTCAGGCGGCGCTTGCCGTATACCGTTCAAAGCCCCGCGCCCGCAGCTCACAAGCCGGGCACGTCCCACACCCATAACCCCACGCATGGCGGTGCACACGATCACCCAGGTAGCAGGTGTGGGTGTGCTCCACGATCAGGTTCACCAGCGCCTCGCCGCCGCCCGGCTCGCCTGACTTCTCACCAATGTCATGCGCCAGCCGCCAGGTATCCGCCTTGTCTATCCACATCAGCGGCGTTTCGATCAGGAAGCGCTTGTCCATGCCCAGCGACAGCGCCAGTTGCATGGCCTTCATGGTGTCGTCGCGGCAATCGGGGTAGCCTGAGAAATCGGTTTCGCAGACGCCGGTGACCAGCACCTGCAGGTCGCGCCGGTAGGCCAGCGCTGCCGCCAGCGTGAGGAACAGCAGGTTGCGCCCCGGCACAAAGGTGTTGGGCAGGCCCGAGCTTTCCATCTTGAAGGCCACGTCGCGGGTCAGCGAGGTGTCGCTGACCTGGCCCAGCACCGCCAGGTCCAGCAAATGGTCTTCGCCGAGCTTGTGGGCCCACTGCGGAAACTGGCTCTTGATTTCGCGCAGCACATTGAGGCGCGCTTCCAGCTCCACCTTGTGGCGCTGGCCGTAGTCAAAGGCCACGGTTTCGACGCGTTCGTATTTGGACAATGCCAGGGCCAGGCAGGTGGTGGAATCCTGCCCGCCGGAAAACAGCACGAGTGCGGAAGTGTGCATGCCGGTTACCTCCTTGCCTTAGATCAGCTTTCGCTTGGCCAGGCTTTGCATCAGCGCCGAGATGCCGAAGGTCCAGGGCGCGGCCTTGTCGGAAGTCGTCACGCGGTTGACCAGGCTGCCGAGCTGCGGCGTGGCCACAGTGACTACGTCGCCGACCACATGGGTAAAGCCCTGGCCGGGGCCGTGGCGGTCCTGCGTGGGCGCGAACATGGTGCCCAGGAAGAGCATGAAGCCGTCGGGATACTGGTGGTTGGTGCCTATGGCCTGGGCCACCAGGTCCAGCGGGTCCCGGCTGATCTTGCTCAGCGAGCTGCCGCCCTTCATCTCAAAACCCTCGGGGCCGGTCACCGTCATGTTCAGGTCGCTGCGGCGCACGTGGGCGATGTTGAACTTGTCGTCGAACAGTCGGATGAAGGGGCCGATCGCGCAAGAGGCGTTGTTGTCCTTGGCCTTGCCCAGCAGCAGCGCGCTGCGGCCTTCGAAGTCACGCAGGTTGACGTCGTTGCCCAGCGCCGCACCCACCGTCTCGCCGCGCGAATTGACGGCCAGCACGATTTCGGGTTCGGGGTTGTTCCAGTGGCTGTGCGGGTGTATGCCCACCTCGGCGCCCGTGCCCACGGCGCTCAGCGGCTGGCTCTTGGTGAAGATTTCGGCGTCGGGGCCTATGCCGACTTCCAGGTACTGCGACCACACGCCCTGGGCGATCAGCACTTCCTTGAGCTTGTCGGCCTCGGGCGAGCCGGGCTTGATGCTGCTGAGGTTGTCGCCGATCACGCCGACCACGGCCTTGCGCACCGCCTCGGCCTTGCTGGCATCGCCGCGCGCCTGCTCTTCGATCACGCGCTCCAGCATGGAGGCCACAAAGGTCACGCCGGCCGCCTTGAGCGCCTGCAGGTCGCAGGGCGCCAGCAGCCAGGGCAGCGCGGGCTTGCGCGCATCGGCCGCGGAATTGGCCAGCACCTCGGCCGTGCCCGCCAGGCGCGGCAGCGAGGGCGCGGCGGCGCGCACGGCCTTGGCCACATCGGGCAGTTCCAGCAGCTGGCTGGCCGTGGCGGCCACGCTGGACAGGTCGAACACGCTCTCAGGTGTGACCAGCGCCAGCACGGGCCCGGTGCCCTCCACCCACACACGCCCGACCAGCAGGGCATCGGCGGCATCAACAGGCAAGGCGGAAGCAAGGCTCAAGGAGTTTTTCATGATGAAGGAATGGGTTTGCGGAAGGGAACGGAGCGCCCAAAATCGGGCCCAGGGCGCCAATACTACAGGGGTCGGACAGCCGCCGGCGCCGCTACACTGAAATGCCCCGGCCCTCCTGGGCAGCCCCCACCCCACCCTCTGATCAATATGTCCCTCACACCTGAACAGATCACGCAGGCCGCCACGGAGTTGACCGCCCGCCGAAACAGCGGCCAGCCCGGCCAGCGCCTGCCCGAAAGCTGCCGCCCGCTGGACCTCGAAGACGCCTGGCAGGTGCAGCAGGCCGTCACCCTCGGCCTGGACCAGGCGGTGGGCGGCTGGAAGGCCTCTCCGCCCAGTCCCGGCAAGCTCGTGATGGCGCCGATTTACCGGCCCGCCATCAGCCGCCCCGCTATCTGCACCGTGGCTTTTCCCGTCGACAGGGACCTGGACAGCGTGAAGGTCGAGCCAGAGCTGGCCTTTGTGCTGGCGAAAGACTTGCCACCGCGCGAGCAGCCCTATACCGAGGCCGAGATCGATGCGGCGGTGGGCGCCGTGCATGCCGCGCTCGAAATCTGCGCGAGCCGCTATGAAGACCATAGCGGCCTGCCCTTCCCCGAAATGCTGGCCGACGGCCTGGTCAACAACGGCCTGTGGCTGGGACCTGAGCTGGCGGCGCCCGAGGCCGCTTCCTTTGAATTGAGCTGGCAGGCCGGCGACCAGCCGGCCAAAAAAGCCCAGGCCAAACACCCCAACGGACACCCGCGCGCGCCGCTCTACTGGCTGGCGAATTTTCTGAGCGAGCGCGGCCTGGGCCTGAAAGCCGGGCAGGCTGTCATCACCGGTTCCTATGCCGGCGTGCTGACGGTGCCGGCCGGTCAGACGGTGACATTTGATTACGCCGGGCTGGCCCGCTTTGAGGTGGAATTCCGGCGGGGTATATAGGTCTGGAAATAGCCGCTAACAGCCGCTAATGCCGCCGCGGCTTGCTAAGCTGTACACCCTTGTTCTTTTCCCCAGCGGAGACCCCATGCGAGCCCTTCACCACCCGCAGTTTTTGCAACTCCACCAGTCACCCGGCAACATCCTGCTGTTGCCCAACGCCTGGGACGCAGCCAGCGCAAAAATCTTTGAAGCATCCGGCGCCGCGGCCGTGGCCACCAGCAGCGCTTCGCTCGCCTGGGCCTGCGGTTATGCCGACGGCGGCGCGTTGCCGCCGGACGAACTGCTGCATGCGGTCAGCAACATCACCCGTGTCCTGAAGGTGCCGCTGACGGTCGACATGGAAGATGGTTACAGCACCGACCCGGCCGAGGTCGGTCGGCTGGCAGCCGCGGTGGCGTCGGCCGGTGCCGTGGGCATCAACCTCGAAGACGGAAGCGACGCGCCTGCGTTGCTGATAGAAAAAATACGCGCCATCCGTACAGCGCTCAAAGGCTCACCGCTGTTCATCAATGCCCGCACCGACGTCTACCTGCGCAAGCTGAAAGTCGATAGCACCCCGGCCCAGGCCAGCATCGCCCGCCTGAAGCTGTACCAGCAGGCCGGCGCCGACGGCGCTTTTGTGCCCGGCCTCACGGCCCTGCCCGAGGTCGAAGAAATCGGTACGGCCGTCAGCATGCCGCTCAACCTGATGGCCATGCCCGGCTTGCCGGCCGTCGCCGCGCTGCAGGCGGCAGGCGTGCGGCGCCTCAGCGTGGGGCCTGCCCCTTTCCAGGTGGCTTATGAACATGCCCGGACCAGCGTCGAGGCCTTGCTCAAACAAGACTTGTCGCCGCTGCTGGGTCCCAAGCTCGACTACTCGGCCATGAATGCCTTGCTGGCGGCCCGCTGATCCAGTCCATTCGCTCCCGAACATCGCCTGACTCCCCCTGGGATTCAGGCGATTTTTCATGGATTTCATTTTTTTTGGAAGCAGGCGTCACAAACGGCAAAGCTGGATCGTCAATACGGTGTGACACCCAACTTTTAATCACTTTTTAAGGAAACACCATGACTGCCACCACCGCTACCGCCGCCAACACCGCGCCCGTCCGCATTGACCTCGCCATTCCCGACGTTTTCCCCGCCTTGCTCAAGGTCAGTGAAACCATAGCCGCCCAGGGACTCGACAAAAAACTTCAGCACCTAATCCACCTACGCGCCTCACAAATCAACGGCTGTGCCTTCTGCGTGAAGATGCACCTGCGCGAAGCCCGTGAAGACGGCGAAACCCAAGACAGGCTGGACCGCCTCGTCGTCTGGGCCCACGTCAACGACTTCAGCGAAGCCGAGAAAGCCGCACTGGCCTGGACGGAAGCCCTGACCACGCTCGACCACAAGACCGACTACGCCAGCCTGCGCGGCCGCCTGCGCCAATCGTTCACCGACAAGGAAATCGGCGCGCTGACCGCTAACATCGGCCAGATCAACCTCTGGAACCGCATCCAGGTCTCTGCACACTAAGGTTCGTCATGGAAAACATCGACCCCACCGCCGTGTTTGAAGAAAGGCGCAGGCACCTGTTCGGCCTGGCCTACCGCATCCTCGGCTCGCGGGCCGATGCCGAAGACGCCGTGCAGGACGTCTTCATCAAATGGCTGGCGGCCGACCACGCCAGCATCGCGACGCCGGCCGCTTGGCTCACCGCCATCTGCACGCGGCATTGCATAGACATGCTGCGCGACGCCCAGCGCAGCCGGGTCGACTATGTCGGCACCTGGCTGCCCGAACCGATCCAGACCCGCACCGACGAAACACCCGAAACCCACGCGCTGCTGGCCTCGTCACTCAGCATGGCTTTTTTGCTGCTGCTGGAGCGGCTCACGCCCAAGGAGCGCGCGGCCTACCTGCTCCACGAGATTTTTGACACGCCCTACCCCGACATCGCCGAGATGCTGGACATGGAAGAAGCAGCCTGCCGCAAGCTGGTCTCGCGCGCCAGCGTCAACATCGCCCAGGGCAAGGTGCGGCACGTGACGCCGCCCAAGGTGCAGGACGACCTGCTCAGCGCCTTCCGCGAAGCCATCAGCGCCGGCAGCACCGAAGCGCTCGCCGGGCTGCTCTCCGACGACATCGCCGTCTGCGCCGACAGCGGCGGCAAGGTCAGCTCCATCGAAGGTGTGGTGCAGGGCAAGGGCAGCGTACTCACCCTCATCGCCACCCAGTTGGCCCAGTACTGGGCCGCCTACGAATGGCTGCCCTGCGAGATCAACGGCGGCCGCGCCATCCAGCTGCGCGCGAACGACGGCGAAATCGCCGCGGCCATCACCTTCGCCTATAACGACGAGGGCAAGGCCACCAACATCTACATCATGCGCAACCCCGACAAGCTCGACGGCCTGCATTTCGGGCCTGAAGCGCTGGCATGAGCAGCGCACCCACGGGCTGGGCGGCCCTGCTGACCGGCGTCAATGCCGTGCGCACGCTGGCCCTGGTGGGCGGTGTGGCCCTGCATGCCATCAATCTCTACATAGGCACGACCATCCTGCCGTCCGTCGTGCGCGACATCGGCGGGCTCGAGTTCTATGCCTGGAACACTGCGCTGTTTGTGGTGGCCTCCATCATCAGCGCCGCCATGGCGACGCAGGTGCTGGGCAAGCTTGGGCCGCGCCTTGCGTATGTGCTCGGCGCCGCGATCTTTGCCCTGGGCTCGCTGGCCTGCGCGCTGGCGCCGTCCATGCCCGTGATGCTGGCCGGTCGCGTGGTGCAGGGCTTTGGCGGCGGCCTGCTGCTGGCCCTGCCCTACGCCATGATCCGCCTGCTGTATGACGAAGCCTTGTGGTCCCGGGCCATTGGCCTGCTGTCGGGCATGTGGGGCGTGGCCACCCTGGTCGGGCCGGCCATAGGCGGTGTGTTTGCCCAGATGGACGCCTGGCGCGTGGCCTTTGGCGCGCTGATTCCGGCGGCGGCGCTGTTCACGCTGCTGGCCGTCAGCGTGATTCCCCGGCGCAACACCAGCAGCAACCCGGCGTCGCCGGTGCCTTGGGCGCAGCTCTTTTTGCTGGCCGGCGCGGTGTTTGCGGTGTCCGCCGGCAGCGTCAGCCCGCAGGTGGCCTGGAATGCCGGCGGCGTGGCGGTCGCGACAGCGCTCAGTGCCTTGCTGGTCATGGTCGACAAGCGCGCCTCCAAGCGTTTGCTGCCTAAAGACGCCTTTAGCCCCGGAACGCTGGGCGCGCTGTACCTCGCGATGGCGCTGCTGGCCATGATGGTCACGTCCACGGAGATTTTTTCGCCGCTGTTTTTCCAGGTGCTGCATGCGCAGACGCCGCTTGCCTCCGGCTACCTCGCCGCCATCATGTCGGCGGGCTGGACCTTGGGTTCGCTCATCAGTTCCAGCGCCACCGGCGGCCGGGCCAGGCTGGCGATCCACATCGCACCGGTGCTGGCACTTGCGGGCCTGGTGGGCATGGCGGTGCTGATGCCCTCGCCCAGCGACGGCAGCTGGCAAGTGCTGGCCCCGATCTGCATCGCCATGGTGGCCGTGGGTTTTGCCGTCGGCATCGCCTGGCCGCACCTGAGCACCCGTGTGCTGCAGATCGCGCCGCAGGGCGAAGAAGACCTGGCGGCATCTTCCATCATGACGGTGGAGCTGTTTGCCACGGCCATGGGCGCGGCGCTGGCCGGCATGTTGGCCAACCTGGGCGGGCTGACAAGCCCCGGCGGTGTGCCGGGGACGGCCGGCGCGGCTCAATGGCTGTTCGCCGTGTTCGTCATCGCCCCCGCGCTATGCCTGCTGACCTCGCGGCAAACAGCGAACACAGATTCGCCGGCGACCTCGCAGTCAGCCGACAGGGCCGCGTGAAGCGGCTCAGGCCTGCGCCGGTGTCTTACTTCCGCGAACGGAGCGCGTCCACGCCCCATGCGCCGCCGCCGGCAGCGGCAAAGAACAGGAAGACAAAGCAGAACAACACAGCCGACTCGCCGCCATTCAGCATGGGGGACTGCACAAAGCCTTTGGACGCGTGGCCGATGAAATAAGCAAACGCCAGCAGGCCCGACAGCACAAAGGCCACAGGGCGCGTGAAGAGGCCGACCAGCAGCAGCGCGCCGCCAAAGAGTTCCAGGATGCCGGCAAAGCCAATCAGCGACATCACCTGCAGCCCGTCGAAATAGGCCACATGGGGAAAGCCCAGCAGCTTGGCCGTGCCGTGCTGAATCAGCAAATAAGCGGAAACAATGCGAAGCACCGACAGTGCGCGTGAAGTCAATTGGTCGTTCTGGGCAAAAGCCATGGGATTCCCTCCGTTAAAAGGGAGTCTGAGAGGCCTGCCGTGAAAAAGTTCAGCGCGGCCGCGCAAGTTTCTGGCGCGGCCTGGCCGAAGCTACTGAAGGGCTTGCGGCCGGCGCCGCGCTTTTCTCGGCCAGCAGCTGCACCAGGTGCTGGCGTATCACCGAGGTGATGTGCTCGCGCTGGCCCTGCTCCAGCATGCCGATCAGCCGCGTCGGGGGCCGGCCCGGCAGCGGCAGCACGCGCAGCAGCGCATCGTTGGCCCAGTCGGCGTTCTTGACGTGCGGCACGATGGTGATGCCCACGTTCTGGCGCACCAGCTCGATGATGGCCGACAGCGAGCTGAGCTCGAGGAAGTCCTGCGGGGCCAGGCCCAGCTTACGCAGGGTCTGCTCTATGCGTATGCCGCTGGGCGTGCGCCTGTCGAAGCGCAGAAAGGGCTGTTCGCGCAGCAGCTTCCTGAAATCGCTGCCCGGCGGCGCGACCTGCGAACTCGCGACCACCGTCAGGGGCTCGGTGTACAGCGGCGTCCAGCGCATGCCCTTGCGCTCCTGCGGCGAGTCGTCGACGAAGATGGCGGCGTCGAGCTCGCCGCTCTGCACGCTGCGCGCCAGGCCGCTGGACTCCTGCATGACCAGGCGCACATTGAGGCGCGGGTACAGCGGCTTCATGCGGACCACGGTGTTGGAGAGCAGCCCCATGGCCGTGACGATGGAGCCCACCGTCACCGTGCCGGCGATCTCGCCCTCGCCTTCCAGCCCCTCGCGCATCTGGTCGTAGTAGCCGATGATTTTTTCGGCATGCGCAATCAACGCACGGCCGGCGTCTGACAGCACGACGCCGCGCCCCGAACGTTCGAACAACACAGCCTTGAGCTCGGTCTCAAGCGCGCGCATCTGCAGCCCGACCGCGGCCTGCGTGAGCGCGACGCGGTCGGACGCGGCGGCGAAGGAACCGCCTTGCGCCACGGCGAGAAAGGTCCTCAAAAAGCGGATGGTGCTCACGCGCGACTGGCCTCAATACAAAAGAATAACTTTATCATCTCACAACATAATATAGATATATTTTTTAAACTGGATGGAGAACAATCCGCCCTAACAGGGTTGTGTGACGGACTCATGTCCTCCGCCATCACGGCGCATCACCCTTGGCCAGCAGGCCGCTTTGAATCTCTTTTTGTGGGTGGTGATTTATGTCTGAAGTGCTCTCATCGAATGCCGCAACGGCGTCGAGCCCGTCTTTCGGCGACAAGCGGGCGGCCGCGATCTACGACCTGGGCCACAGCACGATTTTCGCGTCACGCACCGACCCGCGCTTTTCCTACTGCACCTATGTTCCGCCGCACCTGGGCCATGCCAAGCAGCCCATGCAGCTGGTGGTGGTGGTGCACGGCACGGGCCGCGCCTTCACCGAATACCGCGACGCTTTCGCCGCCTTCGCCAAGTGGAACGACTGCATCGTCCTGTGCCCGCTGTTCCCGGCCGGCCCGCAGGGCGACGGCAACCGCGACGGCTTCAAGCACCTGCGCGAAGCCGATATCCGCTACGACCAGATCCTGCTGAGCATGGTCCACGAGGTGGCCGTCAAGTTCGGCTGCGATTTTTCCAAATTCGCGCTCTTTGGCTATTCCGGCGGCGGCCAGTTCGTCAACCGCTTCGGCCTSCTGCATCCCGAGCGCCTCTGGGCCCTGTCCATAGGCGCACCGGGCTCGGTCACGCTGCTGGACTTCCAGCAGGACTGGTGGGTGGGCGTGCGCGACTTTGAAAAGCGTTTCGGCAAGCCCCTGAACTTGCCCGCGCTTAAAGCCCTTCCGGTGCACATGGTGGTCGGCAAGGCCGACATGGAAACCTGGGAGATCACCCACCGCGAAGGCGRCAAGTTCTACATGGCCGGCGCCAACGACGCCGGGCGCACGCGGCCCGAGCGGCTGGAAACCCTGCGCCAGTCCTTCGCGCAGGCCGGCGTCAGCGTCACCCTGGACCTGGTCGACAACGTTCCCCACAACGGCCTGGCCTGCGTCGACACGGTGCAGGACTTCCTCGCGGGCGTACTGGCCGACATGCGCACAGCCTGATGCCCTCCACACCCCAGCCCTGAAAGCCCGACCATGCTACGTTTCGCGCTGGCCCGCCTGATGATGGCGATACCGACCCTGCTGATCGTGGCGGTCGCGGTGTTTGTGCTGATACGGCTGATCCCCGGCGACCCGGCCCAGCTGCTGCTCGGCGACCTCGCCGATCCGGTGCGCCTGGCCGACCTGCGCGCCCAGCTCGGCCTGGATAAAAGCTGGCCGGTGCAGTTCGGCATCTGGGGCCGCCACGTGCTGGGCGGCGACCTCGGTGTGTCCATCAACACCGGCGAGCCCGTGCTGCAGCTGGTGCTGGGCCGCTTCCTGGTCAGCGCGCAGATWGTGCTGGTCGCGGTGCTTTTCGCCACCCTGGTCGCGGTGCCGGCCGGCATGATCGCCGCCTGGAAGCAAAACCGCCTGCCCGACCTGATGCTGGTCGGCACGGCCACGCTGCTGGTGTCCATCCCCACTTTCTGGCTGGGCCTCTTGCTGCTGCTGTTCTTTGGCCTGAAACTCGAATGGCTGCCCGTGGTCGGCTACGTCTCCATCATGAGCGACTGGAAGTCCGGCCTGCTGTATCTGCTGATGCCCATCCTCACGCTGTTCCTGCACGAGATCGGCGTGCTGATCCGCATGGCCAGGGCCAGCACGCTGGAAGTGCTGCGGCTGGACTACATCACCCATGCGCGTGCCAAGGGCCTGTCGGAGCGTGCCGTGCTGGTGCACCATGCCTTCCGCAATTCCTTCGGCCCGACCTGGACGCTGATCGGCCTGGTGCTGGGCAACCTGCTGGGCGGCGTGGCCGTCGTCGAGACCGTTTTCACGATTCCCGGCCTGGGCCGCCTGCTGGTCGACGCGATCTTCGCGCGCGACTACCCGGTGATCCAGGGCTGCCTGCTGCTGGTCGCCGTGATCTACGTGGTTACCAACCTGGTGATCGACCTCTGCTATCCGATCTTCGACCCCAGGGTGCTCGCGGAATGAAAAAGTTTCTCACCCCGCAGGCCCTGATAGGCCTCTTCATCGTGGGCCTGATCCTCGCGGCCGCCGTGCTGGCCTTCTTCTGGACGCCGCACGAGCCGCTCAAGATCAACTTCCTGGCGCGCCTGAAGCCGCCCAGCGTCACTTACTGGCTGGGCACCGACGAGTTCGGCCGCGACGAGCTTTCGCGCCTGATGGCCGGCGCCTCCAACAGCGTGTGGATCAGCTTCCTGACGGTACTGCTCTCCATCACCGCGGGCACGGCGATCGGCGTGCTGACCGGCTTTGTGCGCGGCTGGACCGACCGCATCATCATGGCCTTCATCAACGCCCTGCTGGCCTTCCCCGGCTTGCTGCTGGCGCTGGCGCTGCTGGCCGTCTTCGGCGCCAACAAGTACGGCATCATCCTGGCGCTGGGCCTGGCTTACACGCCCTCCGTCACACGCATCGTGCGCGGCACGGTGATGTCGCTGCGAGAAAAGGAGTTCATCGAATCCTCGCGTGTGCTCGGCAACTCCGAGCTCTACACCATGTTCCGCCACGTGCTGCCCAACTGCGTGGCGCCGCTGACGGTGCTCGCGACCTCGATGTTCGGCTGGGTGATCCTCGCGGAAAGCTCGCTGTCCTTCCTGGGCCTGGGCGTGCCCCCACCCGCACCGACCTGGGGCAACATGCTGGCCGCGGCCAGGCCCTTCATGGCGCAGGCGACTTATCTTTCCATCTTCCCGGGCCTGTGCATCGCGCTCACGCTGCTGGGCATCAACTTCCTGGGTGATGCGGTGCGCGACCTGCTCGATCCGCGCATGAGGGGCATCGAATGACACAGCTGGTCGATGTCTCCGGCCTGAGCCTTTCCATCGGCAAGGGCGGCCGTGAAATCGTGCGCAACGTCTCCTTCACCGTCGCGCCCGGCGAAATCGTCGGCATCGTCGGTGAATCCGGCAGCGGCAAGACCCAGGCGGCGCGCGCCATCATGGGCCTCACACCGCCGCCGCTGCTGCGCAGTGCGGGCCGCATCCTGTTTGAAGGCGAGGACATGGCGGCGGCCGGCGACGCGCGTTTGCGCAAGCTGCGCGGCGCGCGCATCGGCATGGTGTTCCAGGAGCCCATGACCTCGCTGAACCCGTCGATGACGATAGGCAGGCAGCTCGACGAAGGCCTGGCACTGCACCGGCCCGAGCTCTCGCCGGCCGCGCGCCGCGACAAGGCGCTGGCCATGCTCGCGCGCGTCGGCATCACCGACCCACAGGCCGCGCTGGCCGCCTGGCCGCATGAGTTTTCAGGCGGCATGCGCCAGCGCATGATGCTGGCCTCGGTCATGCTGCTGGAGCCCGCGCTGCTGATCGCCGACGAGCCGACCACGGCCCTGGACGCGCTGGTGCAGCGCGACGTACTGGAGCTTATGGTCGGCCTCACGCGCGAACACAACACCGCCGTGCTGCTGATCAGCCACGACCTGCCCATGGTCGCGCGCTACACCCAGCGCATGATCGTCAWGCAGCAGGGCGAAGTCGTTGAAGCCGGCGACACCGCCGCCCTGCTGGCAGGCCCAAAACAGGACTACACCCGCAAGCTGCTGGAGGCCATCCCGCGAAGGCAAGCTGCGCGCACGATTGCCGACGAGCAGCCCGTTATCGAAGTGCGCAACCTCGTCTTCGACTACCCGGGCAAGCGTCGTCTCTTTGCCAAATCCGCGGCCAAGCGCGTGCTGCACGGCATAGACCTGGTGGTGCGGCCGCGCGAAATCGTCGCGGTAGTGGGTGGCTCGGGCTCGGGCAAGACCACGCTGGGCCGCGCGATTGCCGGCCTGATCAAGCCCACGGAAGGCGACATCCGTTTCCGCGGCCGTTCGATCGCGCGCAGCGATGCGGGCTGGCTGGACTACCGGCTCAATTGCCAGATGGTGTTCCAGGACCCGTATTCCTCGCTGAACCCGCGCATGAGCATTGGCCAGCTGGTCGGCGAAGGCCTGCGGCTGGTGCCCGGCCTGACTTCGGCCGAGCGGCAGTCGCGCGTGGCGAAGATGCTCGACGAAGTCGGGTTGCAGCCCCAGCACGCGCAGCGTTATGCGCATGAACTCTCGGGCGGGCAGCGCCAGCGCGTGGCGATTGCCCGCGCGCTGATACGCGAGCCGGCTTTTGTGATCGCCGACGAGCCGGTGTCGGCGCTTGACGTCACCGTGCGCGCCCAGGTGCTGGCGCTGCTGGCCGAGCTGCAGGAGCGCCACGGCTTTGCCTGCCTCTTTATCAGCCACGACCTCGGCGTGGTCGAGCAGGTGGCGGACCGCGTGATCGTGATGCAGGCCGGCCGGATCATCGAGCAAGGCAGCCGCGACGAGGTCTTCGATAAGCCGCAGCACGCTTACACACGCAAGCTGCTGTCGGCGATTCCCGCGCTGACGCCGACCGGCCAGGGCGGCATGCAACTCAAGTGGCGTTTTGACGAAGCCGATGCGCCGGCGGGCGCGACCAACCCCATACATCCCATACGACCTTTTTCGGCCTGATTTTTAAGGAGCCTCCCATGCTTTCGATGCGATTGAAATTCCTGAGCGCCGCCGTGCTGGCGGCCTGTTCCGCGGCGCAGGCCCAGACGCCGCAGATCGTGGTCGCGCAGCCGGCCGACATCCGCTCGACCAACCCCGGCGTGAACCGTGACAACACCACCGACGGCGTGGTGCTCAACATCGTTGAAGGCCTGGTGGCCTACCACGAGAACGGCACGGTCGGCCCGCTGCTGGCGCGCTCCATCGTGGTCAGCCCCGACGGCCTCACCTACATCTTCAAGCTGCGCACCAACGTGAAGTTTCACAACGGGGAGCCCATGACCTCGGCCGACGTGCTGTGGAGCTGGAAGCGCTATACCGACCCCAAGACCGACTGGCGCTGCCTCAGCGAGTTCGACGGCCGCTCCGGCGTCAAGGTGACTTCCGTCACCGCGCCCGATGCGCAGACCGTGGTCATGCAGCTGGACAAACCCTCGGCAGTTTTTCTCGACAACCTGGCGCGCACCGACTGCGGCATGACCGCCATCCTGAACAAAAAATCCGTCAAGGAAGACGGCAGCTGGGACAAGCCGATAGGCACCGGCCCCTTCAAGTTCGAGGAATGGAAGCGCGGCGAGTACGTCACGCTGAGCGCCTTCGCCGACTACCAGTCGCCCCCCGGCACCAAGCCCGACGGCTACCTCGGCCTCAAGAAGCCGCTGGTCGAGCAGGTCAAGTTCCTGACCGTCCCCGACATGTCGACCTCCAAGGCCGGCCTTCAGTCGGGTGCCATCGATGCCGGCCAGATCACCTCTTCCGACGTGCAGGAACTCAAGGCCAACAAAAACCTCAACGTGGTCGCCGCCGTCGATGCCGGCAAGAACACGCTGCTGATGCAGACCAACGACCCGCTGCTCAAAGACGAGCGCATCCGCCAGGCCATCGCGCTGTCGCTGGACATGAACCAGCTCGTCGCGGCCGCGTCCGAAGGCCTGGCCCGTGTCAACAACTCGGCCATCCAGGACACCTCGGCCTTCTACACGGCGGCCCAGAAAAAAGGCTACCGCCATGACCCGGCCAAGGCCAAGCAGCTGTTGAAGGAAGCCGGCTACAAGGGCCAGCCCATCGTGATCCAGGCCAACAAGCGCGCCCATGTGCCCAGCTTCTCGGTCGCGGTGATGAGCCAGGCCATGATGCAGGCAGTCGGCATCAACGCGCAGATCGAGGTGCTTGAATGGGCGACGCAGCTGGACCGCTACAACAGCGGCAACTACCAGTTGAGTTCTTTCACCTATTCCTCGCGCCTGGACCCCGCCCTGAGCTATGAGCAGTTCTCGGGTCCCAAGGCCAAGCAGCCGCGCAAGGTCTGGGATGACCCGGCCGCGCAAAAGCTGATCGACCAGAGCTTCACCGAAGCCGACCCGAAGAAGCGCCAGGCGCTGTTCGACCAGTTGCACGCGATGATGATCGCCAAGACGCCGCTGGTCATCCTCTACAACGTGACCGACTCCTGGGCCGTGCGCAAGCGCGTGTCCGGCTTCACGGTGTGGGAAGGCAAGCCGCTGCTCTGGAATACCAAGCTGGCCGCCAAGTAAGCCGTTCCAGTTTCAGTTTTCACTCGCCTTGATGCGCAGGCCCGCGCACAAGGCCCGGACAGGCACGCCTGGCGGCGGCCGTCCGTCCCCTTCGGCTAGTTTTCACGACAGCACAGAACAAGACAAACATCGAACAATTCCCCTTTATTTCAGTTTCCGGCAGCCCGCATGAGCGCGGCCTGCAGTACGGCCGCCAGGCCGCCGGCCGGGTGCGCGGCAGCGCGCGCCTCTACGGCCAGACCCTGGTCAACCTGGGCTATAGCGAGCAGGCGCGCGCGCGGCTGATCGACTTCTTCGCCAAGGAAATCGGCGACTTTGCGCCCCATTACATTGACGAGATGCGCGGCATCGCCGAGGGCGCGGGCGTGGACTTCCAGGACATCGTGATGATCAACGCCCGCACCGAGGTGCTGGCCAAGGCACGCGCCGAAAAAGTCAAACAGGCCGACGCGGAACCGGGCGACGGCTGCACGGGCGCGCTCATCCTGCCCGAGCGATCCGCCAACGGCAACCTGCTGCACGGACAGAACTGGGACTGGCGCGCCGAGTGCGTCGAGACCTCCGTCGTGCTGCGCGTGCGCAACGACAACGGCCCCGATTTTTTGACCTTTGTCGAGGCCGGCGGGCTGGCCCGCAGCGGCTTCAACAGCGCGGGGGTGTCCATCACCGCTAATTACCTTGAATCGGACCGCGACTTCAAGCAACTGGGCGTGCCGCTGTCGCTGATACGCCGCAAGGTGCTGGAGCAGGAGATTTTTTCGCTGGCCATGAAGGCTGTCGCGGCCACGCCCAAGTCCTGCTCCAACAACATCATGCTGGGCATGGCCCAGGGTTTCGGCATCGACTTCGAATGCACGACGAATGAATCGTTTCCGATTTATCCCGGCGCCGACAACCTGATAGTCCACGCCAACCACTGGATGAGTCCGGTCGCGCTCAGCAAGCTGGTGGACCTCGGCATTTCCCAGTCGCCCGACAGCCACTACCGCGACTGGCGCGTGCGCAAGCTGCTGAACACGCAGGACAAGCTCAGTCGCCAGGATCTGAAGAACGCCTTTTTCGACGACTTCGGCCTGCCCTACTCCGTCTGCCGGCCGCCGCGCCTGGGGAGCCACGACAATCTCTCGGCCACGGTGGCCATGGTCATCATGGAACCGGCCGCCGGCGAGATGGAAGTCGCGCCCCTGCCGGCACTGAACCGCGTGTTCACCTGCTACAGCCTGACGCAGGAACCGCGGCTTTCGGCCGCCTGACGCTGATTAGGGCCTGTTAACGCTATTTATGCAAATGCGAATGGGGTGAAAACAGCGCCAATCAAGGCGTGCGACAACGCCCAGACCGGGCGTCTGCGCTAGGAGCGCAACGCGGAGTGGGGCTGTTTTCACCCCATTCCCTCCGGGTTGCGATCAAAAAGGCCTTGCGCGGCGTTGCAAAGCCTTGACGGGGTCTACCCCGCCCGCGTTTTGCGCCTTGCTCAAGGCCTTTTTGACTCGCAACGCATCTTGCATAAATAGCGTTAACAGGCCCTAAAGTACCGCGGCCAGGCCGTCCAGGTCCAGCGAGGGGACAAACTTGGGGTTGATGTAGCGCTTGCGGATGTCGGCTTCGGAGAACTCGACCATCTCCAAGCTCTTGGCGCTTTCACCGCCGCCCGCGATCCAGGCGCTTTCCCAGATATGGGCCAGGTTGCGTATGCCCAGGGCCATGACCTTGGCGGTGTTGCCGCCGAACTGCTCCCACAGGCCGTCTATCACCGCGCGCGAGGCGCCTTCGCCGAGTTCGACGTAAGCGTCGCAAATCTCCAAGGGCGGGATCAGCCTGGCGACGTCGTCCATGAGCTTGACCGTGGCGATCGCGGCCTTGCGGCCTTCGTCGATCTCCGCCAGCTTGGCGGCCGGTTTACCCAACACCTTGTCGATGGCTTCGAACAATTCTTCCGCCTTGGCGTCAATCATCTTGGTCTCATAGACCGAGTGCACGCCCTTTGCGGGCCAGTCTTTTTTAGGCTTGCCGGTGCTGGTGACACCTTCCGTGACCTGGTCCTGGTAGCCGTCTGCCAGGAAAGAGCCATGCAGCGGCTGGCAGGCGTCGCCCACATAGTGCGCCAGCAGCCCCGCCGCGGCCACATAACTCGCGTAGTCCTTCTTCTCGACATAGCCAACCATGGCGTCATAGAACTGCCAGACGCGGAAAGGCAGGCAGCCGCGCGACTTGGAGGCCGTGGAGCCCACACTGTCGTAAAAGCCCTGCCAGTATTCGACCGTCACCCGGTCGCTGTCCTGCATGCACAGCTCCCGAAGGCTGGGCCCGTCGCCGGGACCGGGCACGTCGATGTCGGCATAGTGCGTCGGGTGTTCCGGCCCGCTGTTAAAGCCGGTGTCGCGTCCGCCTTTGACCTTGCCGGGCTGCTTTTTCCAGATGACGTCGGGCACGTCCGCCAGGGCGATAAAACCTGTCGTGTCTTTCAGCGCCTCGTTGATCTTGCCGGGCGCAATGTCGGCGCGGTCAAAGCTGATGCGCATCGCGTTGGCCGCGAGCAGCTTGGCGAGCTTTTTGTCTTTGACCTGGCCGACCGCGACGTTGCCTATGCTGTAGTGGCCGGTCGCGCCCCAGTAAGGCTGCGCCGCCGTGTTGTGGGCCGACACCAGTTCCACGTCCAGCAGCTTGCAGACATTGCTGAGGTTGGTCGCCAGCGCGAAGTTGTAGGCGCCGCCGTCGACGCTGAAGGTCTGTGCGCCCCATTCCACGGCCAGCGGGCGGTAAGTGGGCTTGCCGTCTTTGCCCGCCTTGCCGTCTTTGCCCGCCTCGACTTTGAGGTGCCAGACCGTCCCCGAATCGCCCGGCTGTGTCTGGTGAGTGGCATCCTGTGGCGCAATCAGCAGGTCGGCCACATAGTCATAGCCGCCCACGGATTTGTAACGGTAAAACAGTGCCTTGATGCGCCCGTCGAGGTGGCCCGAGGCCGCGCCGAAGGCGGACACCGGATGGTCTATCAGTTGCAGACCCAGGTTCTGCTCGTTGAGGTCCGCCAGCGCCCCCACCTCGCCGAGGCCGTAGACGCTGCTGGTCCAGTCCCTGGCGTCGTCGACCTCGACCAGGCCGACGTCCAGGTTCAGGTAGGTCTGCTTGCCGGCAAACGACGGATAAACCTCGGTGAAGGGCAAACGCGTCAGCTGGCGTTCGGAGGCATGGCCGACTTCGACCTCCTCGCCGCGCAGGCGCGCATGGACGGGCTCGCCCGGCTCGCCGCAGACATGGCGGTTGGTCAGCGCGTAAATCGTGTGGCCGTCGCTGACCAGGCAGCCGGCGCTGGCCGTGCGCAGCAGGCCCTGGTTGCGGATCAGCAGCGGAAAGCCCCCGCCTATGGCCGCCTCCGGCCAGATCCACGAGGGCAGCTGCTTGCGCCCCGGCACCTGCGGTTCGACCTTGACGACGCAGACCGGAACGACACGTCCATCGGGCAGATACAGTATCTTGGGCACCATGTCCTGCGGATGGAGCTTGCTGGTGGCGAAGGCTTTTTCCTCCACCCACTCATCGACCATCACCAGGATGCAGGGCCAGGAGTAAGGGCGAACCTCGGAGTTGGCGAAGGTGCGCTCCACCTTTTTCTTTGCCGTGGATTTTTTGAGCGGATTCTTCGCGTCCGGCCAGGGGTCGCTGTGCCGTATCAGGTACAAGCCCACCGCCGTGCCCACGACGTTGCGCTTGTTGAGCATGTGCACATGGAACTGGTTGCGCGCGTCCAGCAGGTCGCGCACGGAAAGGCTGGCGTAGTTGTTCTGACTGCTCAGGATGTCCATGGAATGTCCTCCGTGTGGTGAAGCTTCCGAGGCAGCTCCCCCGTTTGTGCGCGCGAATGCGCGGGTGCGTCAGGCCTGCGGGCATTGTGCGCAGCCAAATCGGCCTGATCAATCCTCCAATAGGAGGAGGAACCAGCTTCACCGGGTTTTATGACGTGGATGTGTCCGCGGCGGGCTGCCTCGGTGGCACGCGCTGGATTGGCGCAATGCAGGCAACACAGCAAGCGATGCAAAAAAAGCATGAGCAAACAATGTCTTTCTGGCGACATTGCGAGATCATCAAAGCTACAGAAAACCAGGGCTGTACGCGCGACATTCAGGGCACAACCCGCAGCGCCACAAGCCCCTTGCCCAGTCTCCAGACCGTGTGGACCCGGGCATTGTCGCGATCCACGTGGAGTTCGATACACAAGCAGGCGGAAGTCAAACCCCGTCGCCGCAGGACAGCCGCGACGCCGGGGAAAACATCATGGGGCGAATAACATGGAAGCCATCAACGCAGGAAATGGATTGTCGATTTATCTGCCGCTCGCGCTGTACGCGGTCATCGCCATCGTCGGCTGGCGGCTCATGAAGAGACAATGCAAATCCGAAGCCGGGCAAGCCACCTACTGGCAGGCCTGCTACATCAAGCTGAACAGCCTCGCCAGGTCACACCGACTGCGCGCGGCCGAGTTTGAAATCCAGGCGGAAAAATTCCGCCTGCGCTGGCAGCAGGAACAGCGAACCCTGCACAAAAGAAGGTTCGACGAAATGTTTTTCAAAAAATAGGCCGCGGCCCAACAGCCACGTCGGCCCCTCGAACACCACGGGATGCATCAAAGGCGGACCAGTGTTTTCCTGGCCAGATAGCCGAAGGTCACAATGCCCGCCAGCCCTCCCCACTTGGTATATCCGGTCGCCCACCAAGGTATTACCGGCGCATGGCCAGGCGATGGCACCATGCTTTGGCCCGCCCAGAAGTCCAGGGCCGGCCACCAGCACATCCAGAGCAGCGCCAACAGGACGGGCCAGATTTTCCTCGGCCGCAGTCGCGGGAAGTCGCCTTTCAGGGTCGAGCAAAGACGGGTGAGCACCGCCAGCACGGCTATCCAGGAGAACACCACCCCCGCCACATCCCGGCTCAGCCGGAAATAGCCGGAAAACTTGCAGGCCAGCAAGGCCACGGATGCAACGCCAATGACAAAAAGAATCCAGCGGTCTTCACCATCGATTTTGTACATGGAAGTTCTCCTTCACTTTTCGGATCAAGCCCAGCCGCGCTTTGAAACGGGAAGGCCGCAGCGAAACGTGGCGTGCAGCAGTTCGGCCTTGAAGGTTTGCGCGGCATTGCCCAGTGCTCGTAAAAGCCCGTACATCGAGCGAGCGCACGCTCCGGGATTTTTTGCACCAAGGCTTCGCTCGCCTCCCTCACGCGGGCCCTTTCAAGCAACCGCGCTCAAATGGGCGCCCAGGGCCCGGACCACCGGTGACCATTCGCCCGGGGTCTCCTGGTTGAAGATCTTCAGGCTCGGATACCAGGGGCTGTCCTCGCGCGGCGCCATCCATCGCCAGCAGGCGTCAAAGCGCGACAGCATCCAGGTCGGGCGGCCCATGCTGGCCGCCAGGTGCACACAGGCCGTGTCCACACTCACCACCCCGTCAAGGCAACTCATCAGGCCCGCCGTGTCGCCAAAATCCGCCAGGTGGTGGCTCCAGTCGACGATGCAGCCCTGCCAGGCCGAGGTGGCGATTTCAGCCGCCGCCGGGCCCAGCTGCAAGCTGTGCCACTGCACACCGCGCACCGACAGCAAGGGCTCCAGGTCGGCCAGGCCTATGTTGCGGCGTTGCGCCATGGCCTGCGCATTGGAGCCGCTCCAGACCAGGCCCAGCTGCCGTACCGCGCGGCCCCGCGCCACGCCCTTGATGGAACGCGGCATGGGCGCATAACAAAAGCGGGTCATACGTTCATGCCAGACGTCGACGCGCTCCTGGCTTGCGGCCAGCGAGGCAGGCGGCGGCAGGTTTTCCATCCTGCAACCTAGGTGCAGCGGCAGGCTCAGCAAGGGCACATGCAGGTCGTGGCCCTGCACGCGGCCCGGCAAGGCTTCTTCCGCCGGCATCAGCGTGATGCGCTCACGCGCGGCCATGCCGGCCAGCACCGGATGCAGGGCCCGGCGGCAGACCAGCAGCAAACCCGCCTCGGGATGCGCGGCCCGCAACTGCGGCAAAAAGCGCGCGAACTGCATCGCGTCACCCAAACCCTGCTCGGCCCAGACCAGCAAAATCCGCTCACCCAGCGCGTCGCCCGTCCAGGCCGTGCCGTAGTCGCGCCAGCAGCCCTGGGCTTGCGAAACCTTCCAGCGCCATTCATGCGCCGGCCAGCCGGCCTCGAAGTCACCCCCGGCCAGCAGGCCCAGCGCGCGGCTGAACTGCGACTCGGCATATGCCGGGTCCGCCTCGCAGGCGGCCTCCACCAGGGGCCTGGCCGCGGGCCAGCGCGACGCTTCCAGCGCCACCACGCCCAGCGCGGTATAGGCCCGCGCCTGGGCCGCGCGGTCGCCGGTGGCCAGCGCGACGTCAAGCTCGGGCTGCCACAGCCTACGCGCCTCGTCAAAGCGGTACTGCGCGCGCAGCATGCCGGCCAGCTGGCGCAGCACGGCTTCCTTATCCGCCGGCCCCAGTACCAGGGCCTTGCGGTACGCCTCTTCGGCGCGGGCCGCCAGGGCGGGCTGTTGCGGCTGGTCGAGCGCCGAGCCCAGGTTGAACCAGTCGTCCGCATCACCTTCGCCGCCGGACGCCTTTGCCAGCGCCAGGACCTTTTCGAACGCCGCCAGGGCCTGCGCCGGCCGGCCGCCGCGAAAAGCCAGCGCACCCACCAGCCGCCAGGCTTGCACCGACTCCGGCTTCACCTCCAGCACCTGTTGCACCAGGCGTTCGCAGTCGGCCCAGCGCTGATTGGCATAGGCTAGATTTGCGGCGCGCATCGCCGCCTCGGGCGTCATGGAAGAAATAGAGGCTTGGTTCATGTCAATTCACCGTGCTGGGAAGCGAACTGTTGCGCACAGCCGGCTCAAACCACACTGGTGGTCAGCAAGACATTGATCAGCAGATTGATGGTGTGTCCATCATGCTGGTACCGGTATACGTCATAGGTCTGGCCACCGATCGCCACGTCGTTGGCCGATGCATTACCGGCCGCTGAAGCCACGACGCTGTAAACCGTTCCGTCCACGTCGGTCAGGTTGTTCGTGCCCGCGGACTGCGTGGTCAGTGTTTTGCCCAAGGCGCCCAGGTTCAAGACGTCGCCTGCCGTGCCCGTGATGCGCAGGGTATCCGCCACCGAGTTGCCGCTGGTGAACTCCAGCACGTCGCCCAGGCTCAGGTTCAGCGTCTGGTTGCCGGCGGCCGCCATGCTGACGATCTCAAAGCCTTTGACGAAATTGCCGGGACTGGCCGCACCCCTGAAGTTGAATGCCGTTGTGGTATCCAGCGCCAGGGTATCCACGCCCGCGCCGCCAAGGTATTGCGCGCCGGCGACGAAGAAGTTGGCTTGTGTCGTGCCGGAGTTCAGGGTGTCGTTGCCGGCCCCCAGGTTGATGACGCTGTTGACGTTGGAGGCCGTGCCGATGGTCACCAGATCGTTCATGTCGCCGGTGTCCAGGATCAATCCACCCAGGTAGCTGCCGCTGGCCGTGCCGGTGACCAGGGTGTCGGCTACGCCTGCCGCCATCGTTTGAAGGTCGTCGTCGATCAGCGTACCGGTCGCCGACGATGTGCCGGCGCTGAAACCGCTGTCGGTGGCGCTCTCGCCCACGATGGTTTCATTGGTTTCAGCCAGCGCGTCCTGGGCCAGGGCCACCGTGACCACCTTGGTGACCTGGCCCGCAGCCCAGTCCAGGGTCTGGATGCTCACGTCCGTGTAGTCGGTCCCGCCGCCTGTGGCCGTGCCGCCGTTGGTGCGGAAGTAGCTGGTGCTGGCAGCGGCGAGGTCACCGCTTCGGGTGACGGTGAAAGCCATCAACCCGTCCGCCTCGTGGGGCGCGCCGGCGGCCGTGACCGCGTAGGCATAGGGGGCCGGCGCGGTGTCGTTGTCCAGCAGGTTGATGCTCGCCGTGGCCAGCCCGGCTGTGAAGCCGCTGTCGGTGGCGATCTGGCCGACCAGCGTTTCGGTGGATTCAGCCGACGCATCGTCCATCAGCACCACGAACACCACTTTGGTCTTCTCGCCCGCGCCCCAGCTCAGGGTCTGCGACGCTACATCGGTGTAGTCCACGCCGCCTGTGGCCGTGCCGCCATTGGTGCGGAAGTAGCTCGTCGTCGCCGCGGTGATGTCGCCGCTGCGGGTGATGGTGTAGGCTGCCATGCCGGTGTTCTCGAAGACGTTGTCGCTGGTCTGGCTGATACCGTAGCTGGTGGCCACCGTTGTCTGCAGATCCGTCAGCGTCACCGTGGCAGTGGGGGTGGCGATGGTGCCCGCCGAGGCATTGCGCAACCCCATGACGATGGTCTCGTTACCCTCGACCAGGGCATCGCCGGCCAGGTTGGTGGTGAATGTCTTGGTGGTCTCGCCCACGGCGAAGGTCACGGTCGTGGCGCTGATCCCACCGTATTCGACCGCACTGGTGGCGGTGCCGCCGGCATCGTAGTACTGCACGGTTTGCGAGGTGCTCAGGTCGCCGCTACGGGTGATGGTGAAACCGGCATACGTATCGTTTTCCTTCACGACGTCCAGGGTGGCCGCAATGCTGAATACGGAGCGCGTGCCATCGTTCGACGCCAGGGTGCTGGACGACGTGGCGGCGACGATGTCACCGATGCTGGCATCGGAGATCAGGCCGGTGATGGTTTCTCCCGTTTCGGCCAAGGCGTCGTCAGTCACGGGCACCAGCACCGTCTTGCTCATCTCGCCCGCGGCAAAGCTCAAGGTCTGCAGGATGGCGCTGTAATCGGCTCCAGCCGCGGCCGTGCCGCCACCCGCGGTGCTGAACACCACCGTGGCCTGCGCACCGGATCCCGTGCGTGTGACGGTAAAGGCGGCAAAACCGCTGGCCTCGTTGGCGGCGGATGCGGCCACGCTCCACAAGGACTGGTCGTCGTCCAGGATCGTGCCGGTGGCGCTGGCCGTGCCGATGACGCCGTTGCTGGCGCCGCTGATGGAAGCCACCACGGTTTCATTGCCTTCGGCCAGGCTGTCGCCGCCGATGGCGATTGTCACGGTTTTGCTGTTCTCGCCGGCCGCAAAGCTCAAGGTCTGGTAGGCCGCCGTGTAATCGGCGCCTGCCACGGCCGTACCGCCCACGGTCGCGAACTGAATGGTCTGCGCCGTGCTGTAAGGCCCGGACCGGCTCACCGTGAAGGTCAGCACACCAGCGCTTTCGCCGGCATCGCCGCCGCTGGTGACCTTCCACACCGACAAATCATCGTCCAGGAGGGTGACGCTGGCCGTCGCCGTGACAATGGTGCCTGTGCTGGCATTGGCGATGCTTGCGACGAGGGTCTCGTCGCCTTCAGTCAAGGCGTCGTTTATCAGGTTCACCCGGACGATCTGCGTGGTCTCGCCTGCCGCGAACGTGATGCTACCCGCGGAATTGGTGAAATCACTGCCGCCCGTTGCGGTCCCCCCTGCCGTGAAACCGAGGAGCGTCGCCGCGGTGCTGCTGTTTCCCGTTCTTGTCACCGTGTAAATCACGGCGAAGCCGTTTTCGCTGCGATCGATGCCGGTGGTGGCGATGCTCCACAGCGACTGGTCGTCGTCCAGGATGGTGGCTCCGGCCGTGGCCGTCGCCAGGGTGCCCGTGCTGGCGTTGCTGATGACACCCAGCACCGTCTCATTGGCTTCGACCGCCGTGTCGCCGCTGATCGCCACCGTCACGACCTTGGCCGTCTCGCCGGCGGCGAAGGCCAGGGTCTGGTTGGCGGCCGTGTAGTCGCTGCCCGCCGCGGCCGTGCCGCCCGCGGTCGCGAACTGGATCGTAGCGGTGGCGCTGCTGTCTCCCGTCCTCGTCACCAGGTAGGCCAACACGCCCGCACCCTCGCCCRCGGCCCCGACGCTTGCCACGCTCCACACCGGCTGGTCGTTGTCCAGGATGGTGGCGCTCGCCGTGGCCTGGACGATGGCGCCCGCGCTGGCATTGCTGAGGAACACGCCCACCGTCTCATTGGCTTCGGGCGCCGCATCATTGTTGAGCGCGACCGTCACGACCTTGACGCTCTCGCCGGCCGCGAAGCTCAGCGTCTGGCTGCCGGCCGTGTAGTCGCCGCCAGGGGTGGCTGTGCCGCCGCCGGTGGTGAACTGCACCGTTGCCGCGGTGCCCAGCGGCCCTGTCCGCGTGACCGTATAGGTGATCACCCCCGCGCCCTCGCTCGCATCACCGCCGCCGGCCACACTCCAGCCCATCTGGTCATCATCCGTGATGGTGGTGGTGACTTCCGGACTGCCTCCGAGGTTGCCTGTGCCCGAGTTGAGGGCGAGATACATACTGCTGGTTTCATGCAGCTCTGGCACCGCATCGTCCACGATGTTGCGGCTGATGGTCTTGACGGCCTCCCCCGCCGCGAACGTGTAGAAAACGTCGAAGGCGATGATGTCGGTGCTGTCGGCCGTTCCGCCTTCACCTGTCAGCCTGACGACGGCGGCGCCCAGGGCTCCGGTTCGCGAGATCACGTACGTGATGGCCTGGCTGCCCCTTTCACCGGCCGTGTCGATTGCTGACAGGCTCCAGACCGAGGCGTCGTTGTCCAGGATGGTGGCGCTTGCGACGCCGTTGGCGACGACCCCGCTGCTGGCATTGCCGATCATAGCCAGCACGGTCTCATTGCCTTCCACCGCCGCGTCCTCGCTGACCGCGACTGCAACGGTCTTGCTTGCCTCGCCGGCGGCAAAGGTGAGGGTCTGGCTGGCGGCCGTGTAGTCGGTGCCGGCCGTGGCCGTGCCGCCGCCGGTGGTGAACACGATCGTGGCCACGCCCGTGGGGTTGGTCCGGGACACGGTGTAGGTCAACGCACTCGCGCCTTCGTCAGTGCCGGCGTTGCCCACCACGCTCCAGCTCGACTGGTCGCCGTCCACGATGGTGGCGCTGGCCGTGCCCTTGCTGACAAAGCCACTGGAGGCGTTGCTGATCAGCACATTGACCGTCTCGCCGGCCTCTAACAGCGCATCGCCGGCAATCGCCACGGTCACCGTCTTGCTCAGCTCGCCGGCGGCAAAGCTCAGGGTCTGGTTCACCGCCGTGTAGTCGCTGCCCGCCGCCGCAGTGCCGCCCATGGTCGCGAACTGGATTGTCGCGGCCGACGAGATGTTGTTGCCGGACCGCGTGACCGTATAAGTGAGGAAACCCGAGTCCTCGGCCGCGTCGCCGTTGCTGGTCACGCTCCACGAAGCCGTCTGGGCGTCCATCAGGGTGGCGTTCGCAACGGCGCCGGTCGGGGAAATGGTGCCCGTGCTGGGGCTGGTCAGCTGCACGCTCACCGTTTCGTCGCCTTCGACGAGGCTGTCCGCGGCCAGGTTTCCGGCGACAACCTTGCTGGTTTCGCCTGGCGCAAAGGTCAGGGTGACCCCATTGATCGAGCCGATGTCGCCATTCGTCGCAGTCGTGCCGTTGAACTGGAGCATCTGAATCGTCGCCGTCGCATCGATGGCGATCACCGGGAGGTGAGCAATCAAGCATAGGCCGCTCAAAAACAATTGGGCGCAACATTGTCCGCAGGAAGGCAATCTCCGTGGGTTTTTGAAAATTGACGTCCCGCGATCAACGGGCTTGCGCCTGATCGTTGGCGGTGAACAGGCCAGGCCGCGCCTCTTGCGGGGATGGCAGGTATCGCGAAGATGGGGCCGTATGCTGCAGGCTGTCTCAGGAACACCCGCCGCGGCATTCATGCAGCCGCCAGAAAGCGCTGCACGCCATAGGGCGCGGCATCGAAGGGCAAGGTTGCGCCAGTCAGTTGCGCCGCCAGCAGGCGATCCGTGGCCGGGGCCGTGGTGACACCCGGGCCTTCGTGGCCGACGGCCAGGCACAAGGTGCCGCAGGTGGTGAAGGCGAAGGCGCAATCGGCATTCACAGGCGTATGCCCCAGGCGAAAGGATCGCCGTCCTCGATCAGCAAGGTCGCTTCGGCGCTCATGTGGGCGCGTCCACGCAAAGTCGGGATGACTTTGCCGTCCTCCAGGGAATAGCTGGCCTCGAAGCGGCTGCCGATGATGCTGGCCTGGCGCCAGACCTCACCGGGCGCGAGCTTGCCGTCGGCCGCCAGGCAGGCGATCTTCGCGCTGGTGCCGGTGCCACAGGGCGAACGGTCGTAGGCCTTGCCGGGGCACAGCACGAAGTTGCGGCTGTCGGCGCCCTCATCGTCGTCCGCGAACAGCTCGATGTGGTCGATCTCCGCGCCGCCCGCGCCGGTGATGCCCTGTGCGGCGAGCGCTTCGCGCAGCGACACGCTGTAGGCGGTCAGGGCCTCCAGCTTGTCGCTGGCCACGCGCTGGCCGTGTTCGCTCACGAGGAAAAACCAGTTGCCACCCCAGGCCACATCGCCGCGCACCGCGCCGTGGCCCGGCACATCGACGGCTACCTGGTGCAGGTGCCGCCAGGCGGGCACGTTGCGCACGCTCACCGAGCCGTCCTCATGCAGCGTGGCCGTGACCGTGCCGACCGGCGTTTCGATTCGGTGCGCACCGGGCGCTATGCGGCCCAGGTAGGCCAGCGAGGCCACCAGCCCTATGGTGCCGTGGCCGCACATGCCCAGATAACCGGTGTTGTTGAAGAAGATCACGCCGGCGGCGCTGGCCGGATCCACCGGCTTGCATAACAAGGCTCCCACCACCACGTCGCTGCCGCGCGGCTCCAGCACGGTGGCGGCGCGCCAGTCGTCGTATTGCTGCGCCAGCAGTTCGCGCCGCTCGGCCATGCCGCCGGCGCCCAGGTCGGGAAAGCCATCCACCACCAGCCGGGTCGGTTCGCCGCCGGTGTGGGAGTCAATTACCTTGATTCGTTTCATGTTTTTCATGTTGCAGGCCTGTGAAGGTTCAATCAGATGAGCTTACGTCTTCAGCCATCTGAAGTGACGGGGGTACCAGCTCCAGCAGCGGCCCTTGGAAAGCAGTGGCGAGCCAGACAAAAGCCTCATAACGGAGAGGTTGGAGCAGCAATTCCTAAAACAAAGGATTTAAATTCTCAATATATAAATATATTAATGAGATATTTAAATCGACTTTATAGGGTATTAAGCATCTTGCCAAGCCGCCCTTTTTGCGCTGGGGTTGAGTCAAGAACCGCCGGGTGGCCCCGCAGCGGCCTCAGATTTCGATGGCGCGCCTGGCGAAGCCCGGCTCCTCGCTGGCTTGCGGCAGGGAAGTCTCGCGCCGGTCGACGGTCCTAGGGAAAGCACATGCACCCAGAACATGCAGCAGGTCTTCCTGCAGAAAAGAAGTGCCAAGGTACATCGGGCTGACGCGGGAAAGATGGTGGCGGAAATGGTCAAGCACAGTCCGCTGGCTGATGACCGGTATCACCAGGGTGGCAGGGAAGGCGGCCAGTTGCGCCAGGAAGTTCTCCATGGCCTTGCCGCGTTCGCCGTGCGTGTGCCGTTCCCGCAGGCATACAAACACCGCGCGATGCCGGAAGGTCTCAAGCACCCATGGCGCGCCCATCAGCGCCGTGCTGTCCACACGCGTAATCAGCCTCGAGGCGGACAGCATTTTCAAACGGCTTCGAAAGTCCTCGACGACGAGTTCGTGGAAATCCACCAACAGCACGCGAACACCAATTCCTCTGTGCAAGGCATTGAATTCAAAAGAATCTCTGGCACTCATATGGGGTCCTCTGCTTCGCCGAGGCCGGGTGCGGGCTCACAGGATGTGAGCGGCATCACCGGGCAACGTCGCCGCAGTGTCTGCGAGAACGCCAGTATGTAAAGCCGACTTTGTCTACGCACGGGCAAAGCTTGCTGGAAAGGCCGAACATTTACGCTTTGCCGCAGCCCGCAGGAATCGCCCGCTGATCAACAACAATTGTCCGCAGAAACACATTACCGGCTTGCCGGTACCGGCCTGATTTTTACAATGGCCGGGACGCTCTGGCGTTCCTTGTTCTCATCCCAGACAAGGCTGCTATCAGGCAGTTCAAGCCCCTGCAGTGACCTCTTCTGCAGGGGCTTTTTTTCGCCTGTGAACAGGCAACAGATGGGTGCTAGACCCTGTCTTTCCAGCGCCCCAGTTCCCACGAGGGCAGGCCCCGCAGGTCGCCGACCTTGGCGCTCTGGAATTCCGCAAGCACGGGTTTCGCGCCCAGCCTGTCATAGGCCTGCTTGACCAGCGGCGCGGTCTTGACAAACACGCCCTTGACCTGCGCCCAGCTCAGCGGCTCCGCGATGATCTTCGCGCCCGCAATCATCTTGGACGTCGCCAGCAAAGACAGCGCATCGCCTTCGGTCGACCAGGCCCAGCCGCGGCGAAACACCACCTCGTCCCGGACCACCTTGGCGCCGTCCGCCGGGGACAGTCCCCAGTAGGACTTCACCAGCTGTGACACAGCCGCCGGCTCCGACTCGCTGAGCACGCCCACCGCCTCCTGCTGCGCCAGCAAAAAAGCCAGCACGAGGTTCGGGTGTTTTTCCAGCAGGCTGTTGTGCACGATGCGAAATGATCGGTGCAGGTAGTAGCCGTCCGGATAAAAAGGCGAGTTCTTCACCGAAGGCAGCAGGATGCCAGCACCCTTGCCTTCCGGCCCGTCGTAATGCGACTCCGTATAACCGTAGGAATTCATGATCGCCACCGTGCCCGTCGCCTGAGCCTTCAAAAAGGCCGGGTAGACGGCCAGCGTGGCATCCATCCCCGCCGGCACCTGCGCCGCCTCGGGCAGCGTCGATATGTGCACCATGCGAATGCCGTGGGCGGCCGGGTCCGGGTTGCCCAGCTCATAACGCAGAATCTGCGTGAAGGCGTTGTACGGGTCAGCACCCATCAGCGTGCCCACCGTCTTGCCCTTGAGGTCCTGCACATTGCGGATGGGCGAATCCTTGCGTGTGCACAGCAAAAAGCGCAGCCGCCCCTCCGCTACCGACACCAGGCTGAAAGGATGCTGCGCCACGATGGCGCGTATCGTCGGCGTGTTGCCCCACATCGCCATGTCGAGCTGGCCCGCGGCCAGGGCCTCCACCTGGGGCGCGGCCGCCGGGTAGCTGCGGTAATCCACCGTCAGGTCGTAGCCGAACTCCGCCGCGTGTTTTTCAATCAACCGCTTGCCTATCATGTACTGCGTAACCGGTGAGTTGCCCGCCGCCCAGGGCACCCAGCCGTAAGACAGGGTGAAAGGCCTGCCCGCCTGCGCGCGCGCCATGCCCCCAATGCCCACAACCCCAAGCGAGGCGGCCAGGCCCGCGCCCCGGCGCAGCCAGTGCCTGCGCGTCGACATCGATGATCCGCCGTTCATGGGAGACCTCTCTTTCAGCCTGAAGAACAAGACGCGCGGCGGGCTTAGGCAGCCTCCGCCGCAACACCCAGCCGGCCCGGTTTGGTATCCGGTTCGTGCACCACCCGCTCCACCAGTTCATACACTTCCTGCAGCTCACCGCGCGGGCCCAGCGGCACCGTCGCCGCCAGCCGGAACCGGAAGTGGCGCGCCGCCGCCAGCGCCACCGAGCGGCTGGCCGCGACGCTCAGGCCCAGCGCGTTAGCCTGCCGCGCCAGCGCCCGCGCGTTGTCCAGCGGCGCGCCCACCGCCGTGAAAGTGAGGTGGTCCCAGGTGCCGAAGTTGCCCACCGTGGCATTGCCGAAATCCAGGCCGAAGCACGGCGGCTTCACGGCCGCATTCAGTCCCTCGGCCAGCGCCTGCATGGCATCCACCGCACGCAAAGCCGCCTCGCACGCATAGCCCGCCGGGTTGGAAACATTCAGCGGCGTGTTCCACAGCGCCACCGCCGTGCAGCTTTCATAGCGGTCCATCATGCCCTTGCCCTGCGCCACCTCCACCGCGAAGATCTGCAAATAATGTTCGGCATGCGGCGACCAGGTCACCGCCGTCGCGTGATGTTCATCCAGCGCCGCGCACAACACCGCCAGCTCGCGCTGCTCCACCCCCGCCTGCGGCGTCAGGCGGTTGGCGATGAAATGCTTCACCAGCGGCCGCGGCACGTAGCGCGAGAAACCCTGCAGCGCGATGCGCGCCAGCGCCAGCGACTCCTGCAGGCGGCGCACTTCAGAAATGTCACTGTCCTGCGGGATGTCGCTGTCGAACTCGAACTCCCGGATGTGTTTGGCCGAACGCACCAGGTTCATCAAGGGCCTCGCCAGCCGGTTCGCCATCCAGAACAGCATGGGTAGCAGTAGCAGCAGCCCGGCCACGCCCACCCCCAGCAGCATCCAGCGCATGCGCCGCACCTGCGCCAGCAAGATGTTCTGGTCCGACACCAGCGCCACATAGGCCTTGTGGCTGAACACGCCCTCCATCGGCATCACCACCGCCGCGAAACGCAGGCCCCCCGCGCCTTCGACCGAATGGATGGGCGTGTCCTGCGGCGCCCCCTGCTCCACCAGCTTGTGCAGCGAGCCGTACAACGGATCACTCAGGGCCGACAGGCTCACCGGCGTGCCCGAGCCCAGCAGGCGGCGCAGCCTGTCGGCCTGCGACCATCCCCAGACACGGCCCTGCGCGTCGAACAAAATCAGCTCCGCCCGGCTTTCTTCACCCCGTGCCCGCAAAAAATCCGACAAGCCCCCGACCGTGAACATCGCCGCCGCGACGCCGCCCCTGGGGCCGCTCAACGGTCGCGACAGCGCCATGCCGAACTCCTCCGGCACCTTCAGCACAAAAGGATCGGTCGCCTGGAAAGTGCCCAGGTTCAGGTCGCTCGCCCCCTGGTACCAGGGCCGCTCGCGCGGGTCGTAGCGCTCGCCCCACAGCCGCCGCTCGCTCGCGATCGCCGTCATCTGCTGGTCGTAGAACACCCATTGCTCGACCCGCTTCTGCTTCTCGTCCACCCGGATGGTCTGCAGCGCGAAACGCGCCTCAGGCAGCGACTTGGCCCAGGCCCGGTCACGCGCGGTGCGCAACACCATGCTCTGCTGGAAACTGCCGTCCGGGTAGCCGAACACCAGCGAGCCGATCTGTGGATAACGCTGCTGCATCGACATCTGCATGCGCAGCACCGAAATGTCGTTGTCGCCTTCCAGCCCCGCATGCGGGTCGTTAGACGTCGCCTCCAGCCAGGCGCGCGCCGGCTCCTGGAAACGCAGCAGCTGCTCCTGCGTGCGCCGGCCCAGTTGCTCCAGTTCGCGCTGCGCACCGTCGAGCACGATGCGGCTGGCCGCCAGCTCCGCCAGCGCCATCAACGCCACCACCAGGACCGTGACAAGCGCGGCGTAGGTCCAGAACAGGTGGGCCCGAATCGACCTGGCATGAAAGCTCAGCATCTTCATCACCGTTGTCTCCCTGCGGTGCGTGTTTGCACTGCAAGATACGCCTCGCTAATGGCTTTGACAAGGTGATTGATACTGCCTTTCGAGTGTGCGGCCCGACTTGAACAGTTTGTGACGTTTGTCAGGTGGGCAGAGTGCTGGGTGGCCTACTACAAAAAGAGGAGCCAACCCGCTTAGGGCCCGCCTGTGGCCTATGGAGGAATAGAAAGAGGGGGTGGTGCCGGCGCGATGGTAGGCCGGCTTTGCGAAGTTGGTCTGCTGACTTTTTGTTGCATTAAGCGAGAGGCCGCGCGTAGCCGTCAGTGTTTTCTTATCAGGCGATACGCCATCCATCGGGAACGGTAAATATTTTCCAGGGTTCTGACAGCTCGTCTGGCTGTCGAAACATCGTTTCAATCATTTGAACCTCTGGAATTAAAAATTCCCTCACCGCATCAAATTTATCAACGCCAACTTTCCGCCGCACCTTAGCCACCTTTAGGAGCTCAGCATTTGATGACAACAATAAAGGAAGAAACTCTTCCATGCGATGAGGCGAATTAATATGGTCGTCAAACACACGCATGACTATGCCATCCACCCAACTATGTTCAAGTGCCGGTCGGATTTCATCCAGCATGAGTTGTAGCCACTCCGAAGTTGCAGTTGCGCCACCGGCAGTGCGAACAAAAGAGGAAAACCACACTTCGGCGACAGCGTTGTGTATCCAAAAGGATTTCCCTTTGAAAGTCATGAGAGAGGCAGACATCTTTATTTAAGCACTACTACACGAGATTGTCGCGATGATGAACTTCGCTGAAGCTTGGTCCTCGCCGTATGTCAGTTTCAGTTTTGGACCGGAGCGCCGGAATGTTGGTCAGATGATGACCAGATGCACGTCAACTGGCTTGCAACGTCCTTGTCTAGCCTGTCCCATGCGGCAACTCTGATATCTGACGACTCGCCGATCTCACAGACAAACAAAACCTCACCGACATCACGCGCATTAAAGCAAAGAACGCATTCATTCAGAAGATCGTAGGCATGTGTTTCGTAAATAAAGTTGACGGGCAATTTGTAGATAGAAATTTTGTCGATCACCTTGCCGACAAGTTCACAGCCAGCAGACAAGTCAATTGCGTGCCGAGCGCAACCACGCACACCAACTTTGTCTTCAAATTCAAGAGCATCAAAAAATCGACCATCGTCAACATCAAGACGAAGCTCTCTCAGCACAATAGACCCCAAGAAGTCATCTTCATAAAGAATGATGGTTTTACCCTGTTCGCAGGAAATCAAGAAAGGACCTCCCTGTGACTTGTAGATCAAGTCCGAGAAGTCAGTTATCCCCCTTTCTTCAAACAGAATTTCCTTTGACAAATACCTCGTCCCAAGCATGAACTTGTTGATGGGTTTACCTACCATCCATTTCAGAATTTCAACGCTTTCCGAAGGAAGGAGGTAGTTGATTCGACGACGCCTAATCCTGAGGTTATTCATAATCTTCCCGACGCTGGCGGCGGTGATGGTGATGGTGCCCGCCTTGTCTTTGTCCAAGTTGCCTGCGGTGCGCGTCAGGCCCTTGTGGGTGTATAAGTACCCGACGCAATCGCATCTGCCAACCCATGAATGGTCGAGTGCTCAAGCGCATGCAGTACATCCCCCATACAAATTCCGCGTATTGGCATGGCGGAGTTGTGTTTATGCAGTGCGGTTAGCAGAACACCAAAAAACATGCTGTACGCATCGTGATGATTCTCTTTCAGGAAAGCGCGGACTCCATCCGACAACACAATCCAGAGGTCTGTATCTCCGACCTGCGCTTCAGAGATTTTGATCAGGTCTCCATTGCAAACGATTGTGATTTCTCGCACCCGCTCAGTGTGCAAAAAATCGTGCACATCAAAAAATATCTCTTTGATTTTCATAGTTAATTTGACTTAACAAGTGAGCCAGTCCAGTCATTGGCTGTCCAGTTATCCGTCACGAACAATCAGAAGGTGATTGGCAAATTCACCTCATGGCCGTCAACCATCTCCCAAGTGATACTCGAAAGTACTTTTACTGCGTCGGCCCTACGCGTTAAAGCATCGAGCATTAAAGCCTCAAGTTCTGCAGGACATATCATCCGTCGGATGCCCCCGCTGTCCAGCAACTCGACCTGATAAGTCATAAGTACATGATTGATTAAGAAGCGATAGGTCGCTGTTTTGGCATCCGAAGATAGTTCAATAGAAATAAGTTGCACAGCGGTTTACTCCTTGAAGACGGCGTAGCCGTTCCACGTATTTTTAAAGTCAGTGACTGTCATGGTGTACACCGTTCCTAGTCCAGCAGGGTCGCGCACAATCACCAGTCCTGCAGAGTTCACCCCATCAACAACTACCCAATGACCGACTTTTGAACCAGGCTCCCACATCATCGCACCCCAAGATCCTGTTCTATTTAGACCGCTGAAGCTCGACGCCTCCACTGGCGCGCCGATCCATCCCGGACTCACGGAGTTCAATTTATCCGACAAGCTTTGTGCCGAAGTTAGTTCTCCCCCCAGTGTGACTTGGGAAGCAGGAATACCCCGCGACGACAAAAGCATCTCTGCACATGCTTGTCCACAGCTAGTCGGCGTCGCTTGACTTACTACTGTTCCACTAGGAACCTCTCCGGTCCTTGGCCAATTTCCACCAGCACCGCCGGTTTGGATAAGCTCACCGTTGGGGCCTTTGTATGTAATTCTTCCATAGGCGTTTCCGCCACGAGCGTTGACCGTCAATGGGTTGTAACCGCTGATAGGAGCACCGGTAGCCATTTCGGCAATGCCATTAAGCAAATTCAGACATTGCTGAGGTCTCACCGCACAGTAGGTTCCACTGCTGTCGGTCAAAACGGCTATTCCCACAGCGCCCAACTCAACCGAAAACGCGGTCATAGCAGCGACACTGACGCCGGTCAAGACTAGTCGAATGCTGCCGTTCAGACGTAGGGTGTTGCACTGCGCCTGGTTTGCTGCACACGCAGCGATCATGTCGTAGGCATCCACTTTGCTTTGAAGAAGTGGAATAGTTGTATTGAAGTCGGATCCACTCAAATAGTAGGCCGGCAAGCCAATCCGAGTATTCGCATATTGCTGCCCCAGCTCAAGCTGTTTTGCGGTTCCAGCATTAGCGACTGCCAGGAGGCTTCGGCAATTTGGGCTACTCAGGTCTACGCAAGCGGCCTTCAGTTCCGCATCCTGTTTGTTGCTGATCGCTTGGAACTCCTGTCGGATTTTGGCTTCTTCTGCACTGGAGCAACCATCACGTTTCTTAGCGCATGCACCCAACTTGTCGGCCAAATCCTGCCACTGTTTGCTGGTCAAATAATTGTTGGTGATCTCATTAAACGCCCCTGCAGCGCCAGCCGTCCCGCCCAGCACCCCACCAATAGTCGAGCTCAAGCCGGCGATCAGCGCGTCTCGCGCCGGCCCCGTAATACCGAGGTCATCGATTGCTTTGCTCAGGTAAGGCGCCAAGGCCGTGCTTCCTGCCGCGCCTAACGCACCCTCAACGCCACTGCCCAACGCTCCAATGACCGAATGCCCTGCTATGCGGCAAGGGCCGTTCGCGCTCCAGCATGCCCGCTCTTCCTCATCCTTGGCATCCACCATCTTCTGGTTAGCGTACTTGCCCCAGGCACTGGAGGCCTGTTGCCCAAATTCGGCCGTGATGGCCACTTGCGCATCGATCTCTTTTCGCACTCTTTCGGAATCAAAGATCTTCTGGATGCCGGTTTCGGCGTCGCCCGTTCTGACTGCGGCGTTTCCTGCGATACCTGAGACGCCAGATGAAGAAGTGCTGTTGACGCTGTCTTGGGTACTACCAATGCCGAATCCGCCACCGGGCGTGTAAATGGTGTTGCCCTTCGCATCTTGACCAGAGCCCGCGCTCACCGAAACGCTGTAACCACTGCCTTTGTACTCCGCACTGTTCTGAATATCGCTGAGGGTAAGGTTACCGCCTGTGCTGAAGCTGTTCTTGTTGCCATCTACCGCTGCCTGCGTGCTGGCAATCACCGCCCCCTTGAGATCAGTGTTGCCCGCGACGTTGACCTGGAAGCCACCATCCCCCGCCTTGATCCCGCTTTGCTGCACGACAGAGGCGTAGCTGCTGTCGATGTTGCTGTTGGACGCGCTGATGCCGCCGCCCGTGGGACCATCCTTGCCGGAGCTGACGGACGCGCTGCTTGAGCTTTGCTTGCTGGTGTAGGTGCTGGTGTCTTGCAGGGAGGCGATGTTGAGGTTGCCGCCGACGTTGGCATTCACCGTGTTGGCCGCCACCACCGCGCCTATCAGGTTGGCATCGCCTCCGCTGATGATGCTGGCGGTGTTGCCGGCATTGACCTGGGTGTTGGTGTAAGTGGTGTCGCTGCCGCTGCTGTTGCCTTGGCTCTGGCTGGCGCTGGCGCTGAAGCTGAATTGCTGCGAGATGAGCCCGTAGCTCACGCCTACGCTGCTGGAGCTTGAGCTGTTGCTGCTCTCCTGGCTGGCATTGCTCTGGCTGGCCAGCAGGTTGACCTTGTTGTCTGCGAGCAGGGTGACGTTGTTGCCGGCGGTCAGGTTTGCGCCTTGCGCCGTCAGGTTGCTGGCCTGGCCTGCGCCCGTGGCGACGATGGTCAGGTTCTTGCCTGCGGCGACGGTGCTGCCGGCGGCGCTGTTGCTTTGGCTGCTGCTTTTGCTTTCGCTTTCAGAGGTGCCGTAGCTGATGTTGATGGTGACGTCAGTTGCCGCATCCTTGTTGAAGTTGCCCGAGGCGTCGGTCATGCCCTTGTAGGTGTTGTAGCCCTTGAAGGCTGCTGCCGCACCGGCCAGCGCCTGCATGCGGCCGTCGCTGGTGTTGCTGGCCGCGTCTGCCATCTGCTGGCCGCTTTCCATGGCGCTGAGGAGGGGGCTGCTGACGCTGAAGGTGAGGGCCGATTGTTTGAATTTGTCTTCACTCTCGTAGCGGCTGGTTTCGCGGGCTTCGGTGATGTCGACCTTCTTGGCCAGGATGGTGATGTCGCCTGCGGGGGCGATCACGTCGCTGCCGACCTGTTTGTAGGCCTCGCCGGCTTGCAGGGTGACGTTGCCGGCGATGCTGCCCACCGTGCTGGCCGCAGCGCTGGTGCCTTGCGCCTTCTGCTGCGTGGATCGCTCTTGCGTGCCAATGCTGATGCCACCGCCGTCATCGAGCAGGCCGCTTTGCTTTCTTTCCTGGAAAGAGTTGGAGCTGCTGGTGTTGGTGGCTGCCTCGATGGTGAGGTTGTTGCCAGCCACCAGGGTGGTGCCGGTATCGCTCACCACGCTGGAGCCCTTCACGTTGATGTCATTACCTGCCACCACGGTGACGGTGCTGCCGCTCAGGGATGAGCTGATCGCCTTGCCGGCGGCAGCGCTCTGGCGCACTTCAGTGCTGCCCGAGCTGAACGCGTCCGAGTCTTCTACAAAGGTGGCGGTGGCCAGCGAGCTTTGCGTCCTGCCGGCATTGATGTTGACGTTGTTGCCGGCGCTGGCGACCAAGGCACCCTGCTGGCTCGTCACGCTGGCTGCCGTGGCGTTGATGTCTTTGCCGGCGATGAGGCTGAGGTTGCCGGTGGCGCTGAGCTGGCTGCCGACGTCCTGGCTTTGGGAGAAGCGCGTGTAGTTGCGCTCGTCGCGGGTGGCGTCGACGCTGTCGGATTTGGTGACCGTGTTCAGGTTGATGTTGTTACCGGCCTGGAGCTGGGCGCTTCCCTGGCTCTGGATGACGCCGGCGACGATGTTGGCATCGCGCCCGGCGCTGGCCAGCAGGGTGCCGCCGGGGTTGGTGATGTAGAGCCCGGCCACGCGGTCTATGCCGGTGAAGCTGGAGACGGTGGGGCCCACGCTGCTGAGCGTGCTGGTGAGCGCTGTGGTGGTGCTGGCGATATTGAGGTCGCGCCCGGCCGCCACGTTGAGGCTGTTGGCGGCGTCTATCTGCCCGCCTATGTTGTTGAGGTCGGTGCGCGCGGTGACGGCCACGGCGTTGCCGCTGATGCGCCCGCCCAGGTTGTTGACGTTCTCTGCCGTGAGGGCCATGACGGTACGGCCGGCCAWGGTGCCGCTGTTGCTGAGGTCGCCCGCAAGATTGAGATTGAGCTCGCGCCCGGCCAGCAGAGTGCCGGCGCCGTCGATGTCGCCGGCCTGCACACGCACATAGACCTGGGGCACCAGCACGCGCTGGGTGCTGCCGTCGGCCAGAGTCACGGTCTGCTCCACCAGCCAGACGATGTCGCTGGTAAGGGCTGCCATCTGCACGGCCGTCAGGGCGATGCCGGGGCGCAGGTTCATAGTGCCGGCAAAGGTGATGCCGGCGTCCATCAAGGCCTTGTACTGGACTTCTTCGCTGCTGTAGTTGCCGAGGAAGCGCTGGCCGGTGAGCTGGGCGACCTGCTCGTTGATGAGGCGTTGCTCGTAAAAGCCGTCGCCCAGGCGTTTCTGGGTAACGCTCGGGTCCAGCGTCAGCTGGCCCAGCATGTAGTCGCTGCCCAGCCAGAGGCGGTAGTTGGCGAAGCGCGGGTCGGTCTCGATCAGGAAGGCGCCGGCCGGGCCGGGGTTGGTGCGGAACAGGCTGGTATTGGGGATGCCAAGGTTGGGCACGATGGTACGCACGACGGGGACGTTGGCGGCCAGGCTGCCGATGGCGCCTACGCTGGAGGTGACCTGCACGATGCCGGCGCTGCGTGCGGCGGCGCTGGGCGTGCCGATGGCGCCGGGCGTGGTACTGACGCTGCCGGGTGTGAGGCTGGCCAGCACGGYGCCGGTGCCCGGCACGGCGGCGTTGGACTGCGCGACGGCGATGCCAGTGACGATGGTGTGCGGGATGTTCTGCGCATACGGGTCGACGATGAAACCGTAGATATCGCTGCAGGAGCCCAGGAAGCAGTCCTGGCCGATGATGCCAAAACGGGTGGCGCTGCCGGAGCGGCTTTGCACCGCGGTGATCTGCGTGGCCTGGTTGTTGACGGCCTGGGCGGTGGCCGTGAGCACGCCGCCCGCGATGATGCGGCTGTTGTCATTGAGCAGCGTGCCGCTGGCGTTGAGCGTCATGTTGCCGCCGCTCAGGATCTGCCCCGGCCGACCGGTGTTGACGGTGGCGCTCTGGTCGGTTTCGGTGTACTCGCGCTTGACCGAAAAGAGGAGCAGGGAACTTTGGGCCGCGGCGCGGAAATCATTGAGCTTGACTTGCAGCGCCTGCCACGGGGCGGATGCCGTTTGCCAGGCGGCGAGCTCGGCGGGTGTGGGGTCGACGAATGAGCCCTGGTCCTGGCTGCCCACCCAGGTGCGCGTGGGGCGCGGGCCGGGCGTGGTGTTGGCGGGGTTGGCCATGCCGAACAACGCCCAGACCGGGTCGGTGTTCTGGTAGTTCAGCACGTCGGGAAAGTAGGCGCCGTTGTTGTTGTCGCCCGAGGGCGGCGTGGTGGCTTCGGCCTCAAAGGCGTTGGGGCCTTCGTAATAGGTCTTGTAGATGGGCGCGGCGTAGGGACTGCCCGGCAACAGGCCGCCGATGACGGGGAACCCCGGGGCCGTCGAAGCGATGAACCTGCCCTGCTGCCCGGTGGTGGTCCAGGCGAAATCGGTGCTTGCGCGAACCGTGCCGTCGCTCGCCACCATGTCCATCTTGCTGACTGGGCCAGTGGTGTTGAGGGTGTAGCTGAACGAGGGGTTGGTGTTCTGGATGCTGCTGGCCGCCAGTGCCATGGCGCCCAGCGATTCGATGGTGGCGGAGGCGTTCTTGATCAGCGTCGCCTGGCCGGTGGCGCGGCGGCTGCCGTCCAGGCTGCCGCCTATGGCCATGTCGCCGGCGCTGAAGATCAGCGCGCCGTTGCTGTTGTTGATGGTGGTCGCGCCTATGTCCAGGCGCTGGCGCGCGGCGATGGTGGCGGCCGTGGTGACGCCGCCCACGGTTTCGGCGTCGTTGTTGATAGTGGTGGCGGCGATGCTGAGGGTGTTGCCGTAGATGCGGCCGGTGCCGAGGTTGTTCAGCGTGACGGTGTTGATCTGTGTGTCCACGCCGTCGATCAGGCCGCGGTTGATCAGGGTGTTGGCGGCGGTGGCGGTGATTTTGGTGGTGGTGCCGGTCATCTCGCCGGTGGCGGTGTTGTCGATCGTCGCCGCCGTCACGTCCAGCGTGGCGCCGGCCTGCAGCTTGCCGCTGTTGGTCAGGGTACCGGTGACGTTGACCGTGTTGTTGCCAGTGGCGCTGATGATGCCGGTGTTGCTGAAGTCTCCGCCCAGAGAGAGCGACAGGTCCTGCTGCGACAGCAGGCTGCCGGTGCCACTGAGGCTGGCGGCGCTGGCGGCCAGCGAGCGGCCGGCCACAAAGGTGCCGCCGGTGTTGGTGATGGCCAGGGTGCGCGCGGCCGGGTTGGCGACCGTGTCTTGCACGGTGGCGGTGTTGCCCGCGCTGACGAGGCCCGCCGTGTTGTTAAGGCTGCCGCCGCTGGTCAGCGTGGCATTGGTGCTGGTGCGGATCGCGCCGCTGTCGTTGCTGATGGCGCCGGCCGTGATGGCGACGTTATTGCCTTCGAGCCCCAGGTTGGCGCCCAGGGTGTTGCTGTTAATGACGCTGCCCGCAGTGAGCGTGGCGGTGCCGGCGCTGCGCAACAGGCCGCCCGCGTTGTTGATGGCGCCGGTGCCGGTGTTGATGCCGGCATCGCCCAGGGCCTGGACCTGCCCGCCGCGGTTGTCGAAGGCGGTGCTGCTGAAGTTGAGCGAGGACTCGCCGACGATCTGGCCCGCCGCGGTATTGCCGACGGCGGCGGTCGTGGCTGTGAGCGCACCCTTGGCGCCTATAAAGCCGGCCGCGTTGTTGAGGTCGCCGGTGGCGAGCGTCATCGTGCCCTGCGAGGTGATGCCGCCCGCGCCGCCGGCATAGGAAGCGGCATTGGTGTTGGTAAGCGCCTGGCCACCGGTGTTGATGCCCAACGCCGCGCCGGCCTGGATCAAGCCGGCGTTGTTGTTGAGTGCGCCGGTCTGCAGCGTGGCGCCCTGCGCGGCGGCGATGGTGCCGAAAGCGTTGTTGAGGTTCTGGCCGCCGGTGTTGATGGCGATGTTGCGGCCGGTGATGCTGCCTGCCGTGCTCTGGCCCGCGGCCTTGGCGTTGGCCAGGCCGGAATTGGCCAACGTGATGTCGCCGGCGGCCTCGATGCGGCCGCTGTCGTTGGTGGTGGCGCCCGTGGTGGTGACGCTTGCGTTGTTTTGCACGGAGGCGATAACGCCGCGGGTGTTGTCAACACTAGCTGCCGTGAGGTTGGCCGCGCCGTTGGCGGCCAGCAGGCCCTGGACATTGGTGATGGCACCGCCGGCTGTGGCACTGAGGCTGCCGCCTGCTGTGATCTTGCCCAGGCTGTTGTCCAGCGTGCCGGTGTTAAGGGTGGCTGCGCCGCCGGCGGCAACCTGGCCGTTGGCTGTGTTGTCCAGCAATGCGGTGGTGGTGACGCCCAGGCTGGAAGCGCCCGTGGCCTGGACCACGCCGCCCTGGTTGTTGAGGCTTTGCGCGCTGACGGTGGCGCTGCCGTTGCTGAGGATCTTGCCCGCGCTGTTGTCGATGGCGCCGGTGGCCGTGACGCTTGCCGCGCCCAGGCCGCTCTGGCTGATGGTGCCGCCGCGGTTGTTCAGCGTGCCGGCCGCCACGGTGAGGCTGCCGGCCGACAGCGTGGCGTTGTTGTGGTTCAAGGTGGCGGCCGAGAGGCTGGCCGCGCCCGTGCTCACGATAGTGCCGCCGTCACCATTCAAGGTGGTGGCGTTGATGGCCAGTGTGCCGCCGCCGGCATGTTCTATCTTGCCGCCGGTGTTGTTGAGGGTGGGCGCGGAGAGGGTCAGGTTCTGGCTGTTGGTGGCGATGCGGCCCGCGCTGTTGTTGAGCGTGCCGGTGGGCGATGTGAGTGCAATGGTGGTGTTGCCCGTGCCGGTCTGTACGATCTCGCCGCCGGCGTTGGAGATGTCTTTGGCCATGAGGTTGAGCTGGCCGGCCGAGATGACGGCGGCATCGGTGCGCAGGGTTTGCGCCGCGCTGGCGCCCAGCGTGGTTTGTGCGTTGAGGGTGGCGCGGCTGGTGTCGATGTTTCCGGTGCTGGCCGCCAGCGAGACGTTCTGCCCGCCCAGTTTGCCGTCGGCCAGGTTGAGTTGTGAACCCGAGACCGCGACATTGCCGCCCGCCAGGGCCTGGCCGTTCAGCGCCACGGCGCCCGAAGCCGCCACGCCAAGGTCACCGCCGGTGCTCAGCGTGCCGTCGGTGTTCATGCCGGCCGCGAGCACGGAGCCCGCCGCTGAGTTGATGGACGCGCCCGTGGCCTGCAGGCTGGTGTTGCCCTGCGCGGCAATGATGCCGGTGCTGCCGTTGCTGATGCCGCCCTGGCCGGCCAGTGTGGTGTTGCCGCCGGCATAGACGGTGCCGCTGTTGCCGATGGCGCCCGCCGTGGCTAGTTGCGTGTTGCCGGTGGCCTGCAGGCTGCCGGTGTTGGTGAGCCAGCCGTTGGCCTGCAGCACCAGGTCGCCGCCGGTGGCGGCAATGACACCGGCGTTGCGCACGCCCAGGCCGGTTTCCGTACCCACCAGGTAAATCTTGCCGGCATACATACCGCCCAGCTGGGCGACGTCGACGGCATAGCTGGGCGCCGGGCCCGCGCCTGCGATGGGCGTGGCGCTGTGCTGCGCCGCATCGATGTCGTTGGCGCCCGTGACCACACGCAGTTCTTTCGCCCAGATGCCGGCGTTGAGCTGCACGGCGCGCGCCAGGATGGCGGTGTAGTCGGCCGTGCTGGTGTCCAGCCCGGCGCCGCCGACACTGACGCTGCCGCCCTGCACCCGGAAGCCTTCCAGCGCGCCACCGTTGAGCACCGGGCTGCCGGTGGTCAGCGTGACGCGGCTGGCATTGAGGAAACCGCCGCCGTTGACGTTGATGCCKGCCGGGTTGGCRATGATGACTTCGGCGCGCTGGCCSGCSACYTCSACATARCCCCGGATCTGGCTGGSGTTGGCCGACTGCACTTCATTGAGGATGACACGGGCCGGGCCGGTGGCCAACCAGGGATTCGCGCCGACAAAGCCGCCCAGCTGGGTTTGCACATTGGTACGGCTGTTGTTGAGGATGGCGCCGTTTTGCTGGACGTCRAACTGGCTGTAGGTGTTGCGGCTGACACCCGCGGCCGAGGGCGTCTGGATGTTGACCTGCGGCAGGCCGTTGGCGGTCTGCAGCACCGTGGGGCGCTGGTTGGCGGGGGCGCCGGGGGCCGCGACGATTTGTGCATGCACCGTCGAGAACGCGGCGGGCTGCAGCCACAAGACCATACCCAGCGCGGCGAGCACTGCGAAGCGCAGCGGGTGCAGTTGCACAGACAAGCCCGGCGATGCCGCCGCACCCGAAGTTTCACCGCCCGCGGCCTTGCCCCCGGCGCTGGCGGTTTCGGCCACCACCATACGCTGGCCGCGTGTGGTGTTGAAGATGATGCGGTGCAGATTCTTGTTCATGGGGCGGGGTCAGCTTGAAAAAATGTGATTCCGAACGAAGCACTGCGGCTTACTGCAGTTCGAGAAGGTCGGGCAACTGGGCGGCAAATGCTTCAGCGCAGTACGCAACAGCTTGCGGGACCAGGTCGACCACAGCCTGGTAGTCATTGGCTTTCCAATCAGCCATAGGGCGAACTTCGCTCTGATAGCTGCAGGGCTTTCCGCCGCGCTTGGCGCCGGTGATGAAGGACGGTTTTTCACGGGACTTGAAGATTTCCGCGTCCAGTTGCAGCCTGTAAGTGGTGTCGGCCTCGTTCAGCGAGTTGTAGACCAAACGCCACGTAGCGGCACTCACCACCAGTGAGCGATTGAATGTCATGTCGCGTGTTTTTTCCTGGCCGGCAAGCCAGAGCGAGGCTCGGTGTTCCAATTCAGCAGTCAGCAGTCCTGAAGCGGGGTTTTTCAGCCTCGCCGGGTCAACCACGTCCTCTGGCGCAATTCCCGCGAAATCTTCTTTTGCGAATGTGCGCACATTGAGCGACCGCCCACCCGTGAGAAGAAGCAATGCCGCGTTGAGCACGACCTGTCCGCCAAGGGCGTTCTTGGTGGTCTGCTGGGGCACCACCCGCAGGCTGTCCATGACGTCTTTGACCACCGCACCGGAAACGCTCTCCTGCGAATAGGTCACCCTCAATGCCGCCGGCGGTTTTGCGACATCTGGCGCTGTTGCCGATGGGCTTGAAGCGTCCCTTGGAGCGGGGCCGGACGCGAGGGCGTTGCCGGCACTCAAAGAAGCATCGGGTGCCGGCCAGTCCACCGCTTTCGTCGCCGCAGGCGGGGGTGGGGAAGCCTCAGTTGAAGCTGGCGCCCCATCAGTGGGTGGCAAGGCCTGGGCGAATACGCAGTGGCTGGTGCAGATCAGGCTCAACGCAAGGGTGCCGCAAAACAATCGGGTCAAAGAAGTGGTCATGGATTCAAGGTGTCAAAAAAAAGATGGCGCGCTAAAAACTGGCGCTGAGGCTCACACCCAGGGTGCTGCTGGCGGTGCGGAAGAATTCGGGCTTTTTGACGGGCGCGGCGATAAAGATGTCGTACTGCACTTTCTTGAAGCTGCCGCGCACGCCGATGACGGCGCCCGTCAGGCGCTTGCCGACCAGCAGCTCACTGCTGGGGCCGCCGACTTCGCCGTGGTCCAGGCCGATGTAAAGCTCCTGGCCGGTCTCGCCCAGCAGGGTGCTGAGTTCATTGCGCAGCAGCCAGCCGCGTTCGGCGCTCAGCGAGGATTCGCCGTCAAAGCCGCGAACGGTGTAGCGCCCGCCGATGGAAAAGCGGTCTTGCGGAGTCAGGGGCGTGCGATTTTGCTGCAGGCGCCAGGCGGCGCTGTAGCGCAGGCCGACCCCGGCCAGCTTGAAGGGCAACTGGAGGTTGGCATCGGCGTTGATGACGGCAAAGCGCGAGGTGCCATCGCCATAAGGCTCTTCGGGCGCGGGCATAGAGTTGAACGCGCCGGTGCCCCGCTTATAGGCGAGGTTGCCTTCGAGCGTGGCCTGGCCTATGAATTCCTTGTGGCCGACGCCCAGCTCCCAGCCGCCGACCACGCGGCGCTGCACCTCGACCTCGGTGTCGTCGATGAAGTTGTTGGAGCGGCGCTGGAAGGCCTTGAGGCTGACGGTGCTCTTGCGGCTGGCGTCGCGGTAGACCAGGCGCGAGAGCTTGAGTTCGACGTTGCGGCTGGTGCCACGGTAAATGTAGTCCTGGAAGGGGCCGGCCACGTTCTGAAAATAGCGATTGTTGCTGACGGTGGCGGCCAGCGCCCAGTAGCCCAGGGGCAGCGAGTAATGCACGGTGCTGCCGCGCGTGCCGCGGCTGCCGGCCTCGCCGCCGCCCAGGTCGGTGTTGAGCGACACGTAAAACAGGTCGTTGAGCGTCCACCAGTTGTCATAAGACAGCGTGATGCCGCCCTGGTATTTGCCGGTGGCCTTGGAGCCGCTGTCGTCGGCGAACACCGAGAGACGAAACGGAAAGGCCTGCTTGTAGCTGATGACCAGGTCGCTCTGGCCGGGCCGGGCACCCTCGCCCTTGGCCTCCTCGATCTGGATGTCGGCCTCGGCCGTGGGCACGCGCTTGAAGTTTTCCAGGCCCTGCTCGATGTCGCGCAGGTTGAGCAGGTCGCCGGGCTTGGCGGGCATGGCCGTCCAGGCGTTGCCGCGCGCGTCGCTGCCTTCAGAAAACCGGATGGCGCGTATGCGGCCGRGGACCAGCGTGAGCGTGAGAACGCCGGTGTTCAGGTCTTGCGGCTCGGCCAGGACGCGGGTGGTCACGTAGCCGCGGGCGATGACGGCGTTTTGCACGCGTTTCATCACGATGGCGATGCCCTGGGTGCCCAGGCAACGGCCCAGCGGCGCATCGTTTGCATCGGGCCCCGCCGCCGCATCCAGTGTCCACGCGAACTGCGATGCCAGCTCGGCTGGCTCGCCCGCAAGGGTTCGCAGTTTCAGTTCGCGGATTGGCAGGCAGGGCGACTCGGCGGCGGGCAGCTTGGTGGCCTCGGGCTGAGGCGGCGGTGGAGCACGCTCATCACGTCCCTTCTCCTGCTGCTCGCGCAGCAAGCGCTCACGCTCCTGGGCACGGCGCTGTTCCTGGTCGGCGCTGCTCAGCGGCGCGGGCTGGGCCCACACATGGCCGGCCAGGACGGCCATGGCCACGCCGGCGACGAGCTTGCGTGCGCCGCGGTGTGTTTTGACAAATTGTTGGGTGCGCTCCGGCACCCCCTCGAGTGATCTACCCAAGTCATCGTGTGGCTTGGCCAATCACGCTCTCCCCGATTCCGTTTTTTTTATTGCCGGGCCTTATTGCCGGACATGCAAGCAAGTGTAATTTTTAAGTAGTCCGAAAGCTGTAACTTCGTCTTTTTGCGGGCAATGGCTGTTGGTTTTTGTCTGAAAAGTTAGCCCAGGAATCTCCGATCCTTAGAGTGCTATGGATATTGGCTGTGAATCAAACTGAAAGCTTGGCCGACACGTGAACCGAAGACAGATAAGCCCGGATTTCCCGGCCAAGGTCTTCAAGCGCCGCAACCATGGGAATGTTGTAGTGCGCACACACGACATCGACATTTCCCTTGCGCCAGTAACCCGGCGGGCAGCAGACCACGGCCTTGCGTTCCCGGGCCGCGAGGCCGAGTTCCAGCAAGGTGACGGGGGCTTGCGATTGCGGTGCAAAGTAGAACGCGATCATCCCCGCCGCCTCCATCGCGGCCAGTTCCCATTCGACCTGCTCACGAAACGGTGGAAAGCTGGCTTCCGCCAACCAGCTTGAATCCCACTGCGCTCGGCGAGGGTTGAGCAAGATTCCTGGGCAATCTGCAAGAGACAAGGCCAGTTCCGCTTGCCAGTCAATACTTTTCCCCAGGTCGATGGAGCCGGCCAGGAACACCGCTCGGTCAAGAGACAGGGCGGAAAGCGGGGTGGGTGGCTGGATGAGCTGCATCACCGTGCGCGGCACTGCTCAAATGCGATCGGTCAGCGAAAAGAAGAAATCCAGCATGTGGAAATGGTCGTCGTGGAAGCGGTCCTCCATGGCGGCCAGTTTCTCGACCGGAACCCACTCGACCGCCGCCGCATCATCCGCGGCCTGCACTTCAGGCAGGCTGCGCGAACCGAGGTCAAAAAAGTGCGCATGCGTGATCACACGGCCGCGCAGGCTGCGGTCCGGGTGGTCAAACACATGGACGGCTTTCAGGGCGTTTTTCATGTCGCCGTCCAGCAAATGCAGCTGGGTTTCTTCTTCGARCTCGCGCAGGGCGGATTGGTACACGGTTTCGCGCTGCTCGATGAATCCGCCCGGCACCGCATACAGGCCCTTGCCGGGGGAACGCCCGCGCTGGATCAGCAGCACACGGCCGCTGCATTTCACGACCGCATCCACCGTCACAAAAACCGGCGCATAGGGCGAGCCGGCCCACTTGGCTTTTTCCTGCCTGAGGCTCTCCCATTCCTGCGCGAGTTCATGGAAGTAAGGCAAGGCCGCCCAGGTGCGAAGAAATGCGACGGTGCTGGCCGGCGCCTGGCTCACCAGAGCGGCAAGCGCAGGCTCCAGCGCCGCGCCGGCATTGCCGAAATAGGCGTCGCGCAAGGCGCTGGCATCTATCCTGCCTTGCGATTCGACGGCATCGAGTGTCCAGCCGGGGAAATTCTTCAAGTACTCGCTGGTCGCATCCTTGAAATGCCCGACGAGCACCAAGGAGCCCCCGGCCTTATCGCCGACCAGTTCCGCCACGCCGTGCTTGACTGCGGACACCCAGCGCTCCTGGTCATAGTAGTCACGCACAGGCAGAAAACGGACCCTGTCCCTATCCGCCTCGGGCAAGGCCAGACGGATCATTTCCGCCCGTTCCTGCCAGGTGAAGGGATTCTTGGGCGTGCGTGCCTGGTAAGCCGACCCCAGCACCACGATGCATAGCGGCGCCGCTTCCAGGGCTCGCCGCAGCAGCGCAAGCTGTCCGTTGTGAAAGATCTGGAAGCGGCCGATATAGACCGAGACCTCGTGTTGTTTGGAAGTTGATGTCATGGGAGCCTGATGAAGCTAATTAAATTTGGCGGCAATCGGCATCTGGCGGCCGGAGCCAAAAGCCCGCGCGCGCAAACGGATGATGGGGGGCGCCTGCCGGCGTTTGTATTCGTTGCGGGCGATCATGCCCTTGATGCGTTCTGTCATCGCGAGGCCCTCGGGCTGCAGGCGCAGCTGCGCGACAAAGGCGGAAGCTTTCTCGTACTCCCACCCGGCCAGGCGCCGGCCTTCGATCAAGAGCTTGAGCACCTCGTCGAGCACCGGGTAAGGCGGCAGGCTGTCCACGTCCTTCTGATCGGGCGCCAGTTCCGCCGACGGTGCTTTGTCGATGATGGCCTGCGGAATGATTTCCCTGCCCGCGGCGTCGTTGAGGTAGCTCGACAGGGCGAACACCTCGGTTTTGTAGAGGTCGCCGATCAGGCCCAGGCCGCCGTTGGTGTCGCCGTACAGCGTGCAGTAGCCCACCGAGATCTCGGACTTGTTGCCCGTGGTCAGCAGCAGGTGGCCGAAGCTGTTCGAGTACTCCATCAGGATGGTGCCGCGCGCTCGCGCCTGCAGGTTTTCCAGCGCGATGCCTTGCAGCGGCTGTCCGAAGGCGGCCTCAAAGCCACCAGTAAATTCGTTCACGATATCGGCGATCGGGTGGTGAAGCAGTGCCACCCCCAGGTTGCGGCACAGGATTTCAGAATCATCGACCGAGCCGGCCGACGAGAAGCGCGACGGCATGGTGATGGCCGTCACATTGGAGGGGCCCAGCGCCTCGGCGGCCAGCGCCAGCGTCAGCGCCGAATCAATGCCGCCCGAAGAGCCGATCACCGCCTTGGTGAATCCACAGCGGCGCGCATAGTCCTGCAGGCCGAGCACGATCTGGCGCCGGTAGAACTCCATGGTCGGCAAGCCCTCGGCAGGGACTGCGGCGGGCTCATCCCCGGCCAGCGTCAGGAAGCGGCCGTTCTCGAAGCGCAGGGTGGTCACGTCTTCGGTGAAACGTTCAGCCTCAAACACCACGCCGGCCTGTGGTTCCACCGCGAAGGACGCGCCGTCATAGACCAACTGGTCATGCCCGCCCACCTGGTTGACGTAGAGGATGGGCAGCTGGTTGCGTTTGCTGGCGGCGCCGAAGATCTGGTGGCGCTGTTCGCGCTTGCCGATGTTGGACGGGCTGGCGTTGATGGAAATCACCAGGTCGGGCGCGGCGTCGCGCATACGGTCGAAGGGGTTGATCGCGTAATCCAGGCCCTCGTCGTTCCAGCCGTCCTCGCAGATCAGCACGCCCACCTTGGCGTCGCGTATGCGCAGAACTTTCGCGACGTCCTGGCCGGGCTCGAAATGCCGGCGCTCGTCGAAGATGTTGTAAGTGGGCAGCAACTGCTTGGCATATTCGAGCAGCACCTCGCCGCCCTTGATCACGCACAGCGAGTTGCGCAGCTTCTTGCCCGGCGCTTCGCGGCGCGCGGGCAGGCCTATCACCCAGTAGAGATTCGGGATCTGGCGGGAGGCCAGCAGCAGGTCTTGCAGAGCCGCATCGACGCGCTCCATAAAACCCTCTTCTTCGAGCATGTCGCCGGGGTAATAGGCGGTGAGCGACATCTCGGAGAAGACAACGATGTCGGACTGGTCGGTCCAGGCCTTGCTGGCGGCCGTGACCATTTTGGCGACGTTGCCGGTGAGATCGCCTATGGTGAAGTTCAGTTGGGCGGCGGTGATTTTGAGCATGCGGTCCTCAAGCCCTTAAGTTGAAGCGGGGAAACGGAAGACCTGGCGCAAATAGGCCAGGAAGGTCTGGTCGTTGCACAAGGTCTTGCCCGGGCTGTCCGACAGCTTGGCCACCGGCCTGGCATTGGCGCCGGTGAGCTTCATCACGATGTTCAGCGGTACCAGCCCGACGTCGTTGGTCAGGTTGGTGCCTATGCCGAAGCCGGTCTGGGTGCGCGCGGCAAAGGCACGGTAAAGCTTGAGCGCGGTCGGCACGTCCAGCCCGTCCGAAAACACCAGGCGCTTGTTCTGCGGGTCCACGCGCAGCTTGGCGTAGTGGGCCAGGGCCTTCTCGCCCCAGACAAACGGGTCGCCCGAATCATGGCGCAGCCCGTCGAACAGTTTGGCGAAGTAGAGGTCGAAGTCCGCCAGGAAGGCGTCCATGCCCACCACGTCGGTCAGCGCGACACCGAGGTCGCCGCGGTACTCCTGCACCCAGTCTTCGAGCGCGGCGCGCTGGAAGTCGCGCAAGGTCATGCCCAGCGCCTGGTAGGTCTGCAGGTATTCATGCGCCATGGTGCCTATGGGCACCAGGCTGAGTTCCTTGGCCAGCAGCACGTTGGAAGTGCCTTTGAAGTACTGCGGTATTTCACGCTTGAGGGTGGTGACCACCTCGGTCTGCCAGTCGCGCGAGAAGCGGCGCCGCACGCCGAAGTCGAAGAACTCAAAGGGATTGCGCAGCGCGGGTTCTTTCTCGAAGGCGCGCAGCATGTCTATCTTGTCCTGCAGGCGCTTGCGCCCTTCCGCCAAAGCGGCGGCCTGGTCGGAGCGGCGGAAGTACAGCTCGTTGACGATGGCCAGCACAAAGATCTCGAAGGCCATGGTGTGCACCTGCGGGCCCACGGCCTTGATCACCAGCGTGGGGCCGTCGGCCGTCGCCTTGATGAACTCGCGCTGGAATTCAAAGATGCGCAGGAAGTCTACAAAGTCGCTTTTGATGAAACGAAGGCCGCGCAGGTAGGCCAGTTCCTCGGGCTGGAAGCGCAGGGTGCAGAGATGGTCGAGCTGCGCATTGACCTCCGCCAGCAACTCGCTCAAAGGGTAGCCCGGCTGGTTGCGGCAGACAAATGTGTATTCGGCTTCGGTCTGCGGATGCCTGTGCAGCATGGTCTGCCACATGGTGAACTTGTAGAGGTCGGTGTCGAGCAGGCTTTGGATGATGGGTTGCATAGTGGTTTGTGTTGGAAAGGGATGCCGTTCAGGCGTTGGCTTGGAGGGCTTTCAGGATTTCCGCGCTGGTCGACAGCACGGCGCCGCGATGGGCCATGTCGTCCAGGAAGGCTTGGTGCTGGGCTTCAAAACCGCCGACCGGGCTCATGCAGTCGGTCAGCAGCACCACCTTGCCGGTCTTGCCGGAGGGCAGGTTTTCCACGATGTGCTCGGTGGTCGCTTTCACGCAGTGGCTGCTGGCCTCGCCGGCGATGATGAGCAGGTCCGCCTGGTCCAGCGACGCGATCAGGGCCGTGTTGAGCTGCGTCGCGGGGTCTTCTTCATCCGGCACCTCGGCCTGCATGGCGCTGTAGTGTTCCGTCCAGGGGTTGCTGCCCTTGCCGATCTTTTGCACCATGGCCAGGCGGCTGTCTTCCCAGGCGTTGTAGGCGGCCTTCACGGCGGGGTGAACGTTGTGGCCCCAGCTACCGATTTCGCAGTGCACCGGCCAGACCATCAGGGTGTAGCGCCCGCGCCGCTCGAGTTCGTCGATGTAGGCCAGCGCTCTGGGCAGCATGGCCGCATCTTTGGGCAGGTAGTCGCCCTTGCGCACCTGCGCCGCCGTGATCGGCGTGAACGGCCCCACGGCCGCACCGGCGCCGGTCTTCCAGAAGGTTGGGTGAGCAATGTCAAACCTGTGGTGAGAATCCAGGGTCACGCCGATGGCGGAGATGCCGGACGCGGCTTCACGGATCAGCGTGGCCAGGCGCAGCATGTCGGCATGGGCACCTGCCACCGGCAAGGCCGGCGGCGTGGCTTTCCCCGTCACCGGGTCGACGGGCAGCCAGCCGGCCGGCAGGTCGCAAAAGTCGTTTTGCGGGTCGATGATCAAAAGCTGGATGTTTTTCTTCATGCTGTCCTCCGTTGAGATGGCTCGGTTGAGATTGATTAACTGCACTGCCGCCGATTCTGCTGGATTACCTTATAGGTTGTACTAAACAACCTATTTATAAGTTGCATAATACAACTTAATTCAAGTTTGTCAAACAGGAGCCGAAAAAGCATGGCGACCAAACCCAAACACCTGGACTTTGAAAAACCGCTGACCACGGTCGACGTGGTGATCTTCAGCGTGCTGGACGAGCAACTGCAGGTGCTGCTGGTCAAGCGGCCCACCGGTCCCCAAGAGCCGTTTCCCGATGCCTGGGCCCTGCCCGGCGGCTTTGTGGATGTGGACAAGGACGACTCGCTCGAGGCCTGCGCCAGGCGCAAGCTGCTCGACAAGACAGGCGTCAGGAGCCCCTATCTGGAGCAGCTGGGCAGCTGGGGCGGCAAGACGCGTGACCCGCGCGGCTGGTCGGCCACGCACACCTACTTTTCGCTGCTGCCGGCCGACGCCGTGAAGCTGGTGCAGGACGAGGCCAAGCCGGCCAAGTGGCATCCCGTGGACGAACTCTCGCCCCGCAAACGGCTGGCCTTCGACCACGGCGACATCCTGCAAGCGGCGCTGGAGCGGCTGCGCAGCAAGGTCGAATACACCTCGCTGCCGGCCTTCCTACTGCCGGAGCCGTTCACGCTTCCGCAGTTGCAGAAGATGTATGAGGTGGTGCTGGGCCGGCCCATCGACAAAAGCGGGTTTCGCACCCGGGCGCTGGCGGCGGATTTCCTGAAAGAGGAGGGCTTTCTCGACGTGGGATCGCCCCGGCCTGCCATGGGCTACAGCCTGAAAGACAGGCGTGCCGTGATGTATTTTCCGAGGACCTTCAGCCCCCGCAGTTAAAGAGACTCGTCTAAGCAGCGGTTTGCCTGATGTAAACCGTCTCAACAGGCAGCCGCAGGTTCGGGTCCTCATCCTCGGCTTGCAAGCGTTGCGATGCGACAAAGCTGCTCATGTCGATAACCTCCAGCAGTTCGTCCGTTGCCACGGCGCGCAGGGCCTCCCCGCGCAAGCCGAGTTGAACGGCCCGGCGAGCGAGCTTCGCGCCCGATGGCGCGTGGTCCGGGTCCCACTGGCGCCTGACGTTCGAAGCCGCGACGGCGGCCTGCCAGGCTTGCGGACTGGCGTAGGCCTCGCTGTCGAACGTGGACGGCACGGCCGCCGCCAGCAGGGAGTCGAAGAAGGCGCGCCTCAGCCTCAGGCCCAGAACCCCCTCCTGCCCTTCTTTGGTACCCCAGCCTGAGCGGTACATCATCCACAGGAAGTTGGGTTTGATCCAGCTCATGCGGTTGAAGCTGAAGTCAGGGCCGCCCAGTTGCCCATGCCGGATCGCATATGCGGCCGTGCTGGACCGGTAGGCCTGGTAAACAATGATGGTCTCCGCGTCGTGGTGCGCCAACACATGCTGTCCCTCTGCCGGCCATGAGCGTCGCTGTTCCATGTGAGGAGCGGTAGCCAGCTTCACTCAAGGCTCCCGGCTTCGACGACGCTGAGGTAAACCGGCGGCACGTGGTCGGTCAGCCACACATTGTTTTCGGACCGGAAGAACAGATAACCCTCCGCGGACATGCGCCGGCTGTCCACGGCCAGCAGGACGGGCTGGCCATAGCGCCCGCCCACGGTGGTGGCCGTTTCGCGGCTTTCGCTCAGGTGCACATGGTGGCGCTGGCGTTTGCTCAGGCCCTCCGCCAGTATTGCGTCGAGGAAACGCGATGCGGTGCCGTGATAAAGCCTGGCCGGCGGCGCCGCGGGCGGCAAGCCAAGCTCGACATCGACGGAATGGCCCTGGTTGGCGCGGATGCGCAGCCCGTCTTCGCTGAAGGCGAAGCGCTTTTTATCGCTGGTTTCGACGACCTTCTCGAGCAGCGCGCGGGAGAGGGTGTGATGGGCGGAAGCGGCCTTGGCGAGCAGTTCGTCGACGTTGGCCCAGCCGGCGGCATCCAGTTCAAGCGCTATGGTCGATGGTTTGTGCCGCAATACCAGGCTGAGGAATTTGCTGGTGCTGGTGAGTTGTTGTGGTGTCATGATTTTCCTTTTTATTGTTATGGATGGATCTATAGGTTGCTTTGAACAAGCTATAGAGTTGCATAGTACAACCAAACAAACGAAGAGGCAAGTCCACGAACTTTTGTATTCCACTGTATCCACCCCTCCCCGCGATACCCGGCCTTACGCAGCGCCCCGCACACGACACACCGGGGATACCTCAGGGCCTTCCAATGCCTGCATGGGCCGGCGATTTCCCTTGTCGCCGCCTGCCACCCCACTCTGAAGGACCCGACCATGAACGCTCGCCGCCAATTTCTGGCCACCGCCGCCGTCGCCACAGCCGCCGCCTGTGCAACGCCCTATGCCTCGGCTTTCTTTCCGCTGGGGCGCACGCCCACCGCGGCGCCGGAGTTCGCGGGCATCGACAGCTGGCTCAATTCGTCGCCGCTGCGCATGGCGGACCTGCGGGGCCAGGTGGTGCTGGTCGACTTCTGGACCTACACCTGCATCAACTGCCTGAACCACCTGCCGTCCGTGAAGTCCTGGCATGAGAAATACAAGGACAAGGGCCTGGTGACGGTCGGCGTGCACACGCCCGAATTCGCCTATGAAAAATCGACCAAGAACGTGCGGGAGGCGATGGAGCGCCTGGGCGTCAAACATGCCGTGGCCCAGGACAACAGCTATGCCACCTGGCGCGCCTTCAGCAACAACTACTGGCCCGCCATCTACCTGGTCGACAAGAAAGGCATGATCGTCTACAGCCATTTCGGCGAGGGGCGTTATGCCGAAACAGAGAAGGCCATACAAGCCCTCCTGGCGCAGTGAGATCGCCCTCCCCAGGGCCCTGGCGCAAAATGCCGGGGTGACGAATTTTCCAGGACGCAGCCATGCAGCAGCCAGACCACATCCTCATCGTTGACGACGACCGCGAAATCCGGGAGCTGCTGGGCAGTTACCTTGAAAAAAACGGCCTGCGCGTGACCAAGGTGGAGTCGGGCCGCCACATGCGCGCCGCGCTCGAGGATGTGGCGGTGGACCTGATCGTGCTCGACCTGATGCTGCCCGGCGAGGACGGCCTGACGCTGTGCCGCGACCTGCGCGCCGGCAAGCACAAAACCATTCCCATCCTGATGCTGACCGCGCGCAACGAGGAGGCCGACCGCATCCTGGGCCTGGAGATGGGCGCCGACGACTACCTGGCCAAGCCTTTCGCGGCGCGCGAGCTGCTGGCGCGCATACGCTCGGTGCTGCGCCGCACGCGCATGCTGCCGCCGAATCTCCAGGTCGATGAACCGTCCCACCTGCTGTCTTTCGGCGACTGGCAGCTCGACACCACGGGCCGCCACCTGCTGGACGCCAGCGGCACGCTGGTGCCGCTCAGCGGCGCCGAGTACCGCCTGCTGCGCGTCTTCCTCGACCACCCGCAGCGCGTGCTGAATCGCGATCAGCTGCTGAACCTCACGCAGGGGCGCGACGCCGAATTGTTCGAGCGCTCCATCGATCTGCTGGTCAGCCGCCTGCGCCAGCGCCTGGGGGATGGCGCGCGCGAGCCGCGTTATATCAAGACGGTGCGCAGCGAGGGTTATGTGTTCAGCGCCGCGGTGCAGGGCCGGCCGGAGGCCGCATGACAGTGAAACCGCGCGCCTGGCCGCGATGGCCGCGAAGCCTGTTCGCGCGCCTGATGCTGATCCTGCTACTGGGCATCCTCGCCGCCCAGGCCATGTCCTACCTGCTGGTGATGTATGAGCGAGGCATGGTGGGCCGCGACCTGATGCTGGACAACCTCGAAAAAGACATCACCAGTTCCGTCGCCATCCTGGACCGGGTGCCGGCGGCCGAACGCGCGGCCTGGCTACCGCTGATAGACCGCAAGAATTACCGCTACCAGCTCGACGGCGGCATCACCGAGCAAGGCGGCGACAACGAGATCGTGGCGCGCGTCAGCGCATCGATTGCCAATGCGGTGGACAAGCGCTTCGGCACCACCGTCAATGCCATCCCCGGCGACCCCAAGCGCGTGCACATCCACCTGCGCCTGAGCGACGGCGCGCCGCTGACCATCAACCTCTGGGCCGCGGCCACGCCGATCTCGCCCTGGCTACCGGCGCTGATGCTGCTGCAGCTGTCGCTGCTGGCCGTCTGCGCCTTCTTCGCGGTGCGCATCGCCACCCAGCCGCTGCGCCGGCTGGCCCATGCGGCCGATGCGCTGGGCCCCGACCTCAAGGGCACGGCCCTGCCCGAGGGCGGCCCGACCGAGGTGGCGCGCGCCTCCAGCGCCTTCAACGCAATGCAGCGACGCATTGCCGGCTACCTGGCCGAGCGCACGCAGATCCTGGCCGCGATTTCGCACGACCTGCAGACGCCGATCACGCGCATGCGCCTGCGCACCGACCTGATGGACGACGAGGCGCAGCGCGACAAGCTGCAGCACGACCTCGATGAGATGGTGGCCCTGGTGCGCGAGGCGCTGACCTACGCGCGCAGCCTGCACGGCGCCGACGAGGCCCCGCGCAGGGTGGACCTCGACGCCTTGCTGGACACGCTGCGCTGCGACTACGAGGACGCCGGCAAATCCATCACGGTGAGTGGCCAGGTCGGCCACCCGGTGATGAGCCGGCCGCTGGCGCTGCGCCGCATCCTGACCAACCTCAGCGACAACGCGCTCAAGTTCGGCACCGAGGTCGAACTGGCCGTGCGCGTCGACGCCGATGAGGGCATCGAGATCCGCGTGCTGGACCGCGGGCCCGGTATCCCCGAGTCCGAACTTGAGGCCGTGCTGCAGCCTTTTTACCGCGTGGAAAGTTCGCGCAACCGCGACACCGGCGGCACCGGCCTGGGCCTGGCCATCGCGCAGCAGCTGGCCGCTTCCATAGGCCCGGCTTTGCTTTATGCAGGCTCTGCGAACCCTACGGGACTCAGGCCAGGTTGATCTCCACGTCGATATTGCCGCGCGTGGCCTTGGAATAAGGGCACAGCTGGTGGGCGGCATCGACGATGGCACGGGCCGTCGCGGCGTCCAGGCCGGGCAAGCTCACGTTCAGGCGCGCCTGCAGGAAGAAGGCGTCGCCGGCGGTGCCCAGGTCGACTTCGGCGTCGACAGCCAAACCGGCCGGCAGCGTGACTTTCTGCGTGGCGGCGGCGCGGCCCATGGCGCCAATGAAGCAGGCCGACCAGCCGGCGGCGAACAGCTGCTCGGGGWTGGTGCCCGCGCCCGCGCTGCCGGGCGGCGACAGCTTGATGTCCAGGCGGCCGTCGGCGCTGCGGGATTCGCCGTTGCGCCCGCCGGTGGTGTGGGTCTTGCCGGTGTACAGGACTTTGTCGAGGGTGTTGATGGCGGTCATGGTATTTTCCTTTTTAAGCAATTGAAGAAGTTGAAGAAGTTGAAAATGCATCGCTCGCGAAGCACAAGATGAATTACAAAGGGGCGGCGTATCCCCGGTATCTCGTAAACGCAATGTTCTGTACGCACGAGGCGGCTGGACACACTGCGGTACAAATCTCCGGCGCATGGCGATAGCGGTGGTTTGCATCTTCTCTTCCGAAGAAAGGCGGGGTGTTTTAAGCGCCGCGGCCCCCACCCCCGCCCTCCCCCAGAGGGGGAGGGAGTAAGAGCGGCACGCTGTGATGGCGTTGAAGATTTGCTCCTTCCCCCTCTGGGGGAAGGCTGGGATGGGGGCTGGCGGCGCTCAGCCCTGCTCGCGGCCCGCACGCCAAACCACCGCCGGGCGGGAGCTGATGCACTGGCAGCTGAGCGGGTTACGCAGCTCATGCGCGAAGCCGCCCGCCAGAAAGGTCAAGGCCATCCAGAGTTTTTTCACGATGTAGGGATCCTGAAGGTTTTCAAACTTGTCGAACCGGCTCAGCCGAAGGTAAAGGCATACACCTGCGCGCCGGGATCGAGAAACTCGATCTCGAACAGGTGGTCGCCCGCCGAGGCCGGCAGCCGCACAAGCTGGTACAGGCGGTGCGCGTCGATCACGCCGCTGCCATCGGCCGCGATGTCGGTGCCATGGTTCTGGGACGGCGACTGCCCGTCGACACGCACACGAAAGCGCACCGGCGCCGCGCCGGCTTCGCGGCCCAGCACCAGGTGCAGGTCGCGCGCGCGAAAGCGGTAAGCCAGGCGCGCACCGGCCTGCGTCGCGACGGCGCGTTCGGCCTCCACCGTCCACTCGCCACCCAGCGTCCAGTGGTTCAGCCTGACCACAGCGGCCGGCTGGTAGCCATGCCGGCGATCAGGCTGTAGGCCGCCTTGAGGCACAAAGTTGACGGCGCGTTCATGGCCCACATAGGTTTCGCCGGACATCACCCGGCCGCCGGGTGCGGCCTGCACGCCCTCGCCTTGCACGGCCACCAGCCCAGCGTCGCCCGCGCCTTTGCCGTTCTCGGCCAGCAGCTTCTGGATCAATCGCTCGGACGCTTCGTACTGCCCTTCGCCGACCACCTGATGCCGCACCCGACCCTGGGCGTCGACAAAGTACAGCGCCGGCCAGGACTGATTCTCAAAGCCGCGCCAGATGGCATGGTTGCTGTCGATGGCGACGGGATAGTCGATGCCCAGGTCTTTCACGGCCAGTCGCACATGGTGTTCATTTTTCTCAAACGCGAACTCCGGCGAATGCACACCAACGACGACCAGGCCGGCGTCCCGGTACTTGTCGGCCCAGGCCCGGATGTAGGGCAAGGTGCGCAGGCAGTTGATGCACGAATAGGTCCAGAAGTCGACCAGCACCACCTTGCCGCGCAGGTCCGCACCGGCCAGCGGTGGCGTATTGATCCAGCCGGTCGCGCCGGCCAGCGGCGCGAAAGTTCTGCCGCTCCAGTCCGCGGGGGCGGACGGCGCGCCGGGATTCGCGGCGGCGAGCGTGATGGTTTCGGGCGTGGGTGCTTCAGCGTCCGCCTCGCCGACAATGCCCGGCTCTTGCGATGCCCTGGGCTGGAAGGCATTGATGAGCGCCTGCTCTATCCCCGAGGTGCTGCTCAAGGACAGGCGGCTCAGCAGCCCGGTGTCCAGCCCGGTGGCGATCAGCGCCACACCGGCCAGCACCGCCGCGCCCATGCCGCGTCGCGCCCAGTGGCTGATGCCCAGCGAACGCCGCAGCAWGGCATACACACGCCCRCCGGCCAACAGCGACAAGGCCAGCGAGGTCGCCGCGCCGCCCGCATAGGCCAGCAGCAGCAAGGAGGTGCCCGCGTTCGCGCCCTGGATGGCCGCACCCGTGAGGATCAGCCCCAGCACCGGCCCCGCGCACGGCGCCCACAACAAGCCGGTGGCCGCGCCCAGCGCCAGCGACGACAGCAACGAAGGATCGGCGGACGTGCCACCCTCGCCGCCTGCATTGGAAGAGGCCAGACGCGCACCCAGCGCCACCAGCGGCCTGGACAGCCAGTCGGCAAAGCCCGGAAACATCAGCGTCAGCGCGAACGCGGCCAGCAGGCCCAGCGCCGCGACGCGGCCGTACTCATTGGCCTGCACCGCCCAGCCGCCACCCACTGCGGCCAGTGTGGCCACCGCGGTGAAGGACAGCGCCATGCCCAGCAGCAAGGGCAGGCCGTTGCGCAGGAAAGGCCGGCCGGCACGCGCCAGCACAAAAGGCAGGACGGGAAGAATGCAGGGGCTGACGATGGTCAGCACGCCGGCGGCAAAGGCAAGGAGGAGGAAGGTCATGGTCTGGCGGGTTCAGGAGTGGGCACCTCCGTGATTGAACCGCCGCTGCGTATCCCCACCGTSTCGCCCCGGCCGCCTTATGGCATGCGGCTGTATCCGCGGCCGGCGCGGATACACAGGCATACAAAACCCTCAGAAGCCGTTCACCGTCTAAGGCTTGACTGTCAGCCCCGGCTTGCTGGAAGACAGGGTGTTGGCGTTGGCATTGGTGTTGCCCGGTGCGCTGACGCCCTGCGGCGCCGGGTTGACCACCTTGACGATAACCGTGGTGGCGGGCCCGCTGCTTTTGCAATTGCCCGCGGGCGTTGCGCTCGCCGTGTAGTTCTTGAACGCGTCGTAAGACGACATCGAGCCCGTGCCGTAGACATAGACGGCGTTGAAAGGCAGCTCACCTTCAACATCCACGGCGTAACCATCACCGCCGCTGAGCTTGAGCTTGCAGTGGCCGCTGCCTTCGAACTTGAAACTCAAAGGCTTGCCCGCGATAACTTCGCTCGCGGTGGCCTTGAAGGTGGTGAACATGCCGGGCGCGGAGACGACCAGCTTGGGAACGGCGGGCGCGGTACGTGCTGCCGGGGCCGGCTGGGCCAGCGCGGCACCGGCGGCGACCAGGCACAGCAAGGTGGCGGCCAGTATGTGTTGTGTGTTCATGGGTGAATCCTTACCGGGTGGTGAGTGAGTCGAAAGTTCCGTGCGGCGCTTTGCCTTGCACGGATATGAGTCGGCGTAAAGAGGCCTAAGGTTCAAGCCTGTGCTTCCGCACAAAAAACTTACCCTCAGTTGCTGTGGGCTACCCTGTGGATAAAGTCCGGCGACCGTCCTGAAAGCCGCGCTGGTACTGGCGTGCCAGCGAGTGCCCAAAAATTGACCACCCGGCGGCCTTATCTTTCTAGGGGCTTTTGCGGGCCGTGGGCGCCAAAAGCAACGGGCCCTTGGGAAGCACCAGGCCGCTGGCCGCCGCCTTGTCCACCGCGGCCTTGTCGGCGGCGGCTTTGGCATCGGCCTTGACGCCATCCGCCACGCAGCTGTGCTCCGCCTTGACGCGTTCGGCGGCATCGACGATGGCGGGCCTGGCGCAGTTGCGCGCCGCATCGGCCGCGCTGAAGTTCATCTGTTGCAAGGCGTCGCCGGCGCTGATGCAGACCCGGATCTTGTCCAGCGGATTTTCAATGCGCGAAGGCCCAGCCCCGACACCGGCGCCCGAGGGCGGGCACCAGTTCATCGTGGCCTGCTGCGGCAGGCAGCTGTCCAGCGCCGCCTGGCCCGGCAGCGCTGGCTGGGGAATGTTGCGGTACACCATCTGCTGGGTGTGCTGTGGCTCGCTCAAAAATCCGGGCGACACATGGGCCCAGGAAATCAGGTGCGAAAGCTTCGCATACTGGTCGCAGGCGTTGTTGCAGCTCGCGCCCAGCGCGCCCGGGGGAATCGCCGAGGACGCCAGCACCTTGCCGCTGACGGCCTTGTCCTTGAGCAACTGCGCGTGCAGCTTCTGGCTGGCCAGGTTGGCCAGGGCCGCCATGCACTGGCCCCTGAAAAAATCCTCGCTGACCGGAATGCCGCTGCCGGCCGGGGGCGGCGTCGCCACGCCGCTGCCGGTGCCGGGCGGCGGGGTCCCGCCTTGTGTGCTTCCGCCCTGGGCCAGGGCCGCGCCGCAGGCGGCCATTAGCGCCAGGGCGGTGATCAGTGATTTGTACATGGGTGTGCCTTGCTGCTTGCGCGGTTTGCTTGCGGGTTTGCTTGCACGCTTATTTGGCGATGGCATCGCCCACCACCACCATGGTGCCGTCGCCCGCAATGCCGGTGTTGTTGCCGCCAGAGATCACGCCGCAGGCTTCGCGCTCGGCCTGCGTGGTGCTGGGCCCGCCCTCGGTCATGGAGATCCTCACCTGGTAGGTGCCCGGCTCCAGCAGGAAGGTGGCGACGCGCGGCCAGGCGCCCGTGCCGTATTGCACCGGGCCCTTCTTGAAGTAGGCGTTGCCGTTCTGGCCTATCAGCACCGTGGTCGCGCACTGGGTTTCCAGGCCGGTGCCGAAGACCTTGACGGTCAGCGGCGTGCCCGGCTTGACCTGGGTGGGCGCCTGGACCTGGGTGATTTTGGTGTGCGGCACCGTGATGTTGGGCTTGGTGGTGGCGGCCACCGGCGGCGGCAGTCCCTGCAGGCTGGGGCCGGCGGCGCCGGCGGGCGCGGGTGTCGCCGCCGGCTGTGATGCGCGCGGCGCGGGCGCCGTTGCACCGCCGGTCGCGGCATGGGCCATCAGCGGGAGGGCCAGGGCCAGCAGGCTGGCGGAAAGAAATTTGGGGTTCATGGTGGTCTTTCGTGAAGGGTGAAGAAGGTGCTCGCGCCGCCCGGGATCAGTTGTCGACGCAGTTCGGGTCGATCTGCTGGCCGTTTTTCTTGGCGCAGGGTTTCGCGGGAACCGCCGGCTTGGGTTTGGGCGGTGCGGCCACCACCGGCACGGCAGGCTTGGGACCGGCCGGCAACACCAGCACCGGGTTGAACTGGATCGGTTCGGTCACCGTGACCTTGGGATTGAGGATGCCGCAGGCGCTGGCGCCGTTGTCCTTGACGTACAGCGTGTAGCTGCCGCCCTTGCTGTACTTGACCTTGACCGGCCATTTGAAATTGTTGTAGGGGCTGAAGTTGACCGCGCCGACGCTGATGATGTTCAGGTTGTCGCCCAGGGCGACCGACACGTTCTGGCAGATGCCGCTGCCGGCGAGTTCCAGCGTGATCTCCTGATTGACCGCAGCGGTCGAGGTGGCCGGCGTGACGCCGGTGAACTTGGCTTGCGTCGGGTAGGTGTAGACCACGACCTGGGCCTGGCCCAGGCATTTGAAGCCGTCGGCCGCGGCCACCTTGATGGTCTGGTTGCCGCCGTTCGGGTAGTTGTGGCTGGCGTTCAGCGGGAAGTTGCCCGACACCGGTTCGGGCGACGAGCCATCACCCCAATTGACGAAAGCGCGCTCGCAGGCGCCGCCGGGGCTGCCGTTGACCATGATCTTGGCCCCGGTCTTCTCGGGGTTGGCATAAGCCACCTGCATGCCCGTGATCTTGCTCATCGCGGTGGCATCCTGCACCGTCGTGTTGAACTGGGAGACGGCACTGCCGTAGCAGGTGGCGCCAGTCGCCTTCACGCTCTGTTTGTAAACGCCGGCCTGCGCATAGACATGGGAGGTCTTGATCGGGAAACCGCCCGAAATCTGCTGCACCGGCGTGCCGTCGCCGAAGTCCAGCGCGGCGCCGTCGCAGCTCCTGTAGTCGACGCCGCCAACCAGGATGTTGACCGGCTTGCCCTGCGCGACGATATTGGTTTCCGCGTTGACGCTGCCGATGCGGCTGGCGTTGACCTGGACGTTGAAGGTCTTGGACGGGCCCTCGCAGCGCGAATTAAAAATGCCCTGCCCCACAATCATCGTGAAGCCCTCACTGATAGGGCCCATGGCCGTCGAGGGAACAAAACTCAGCTTGCCGTTCTGGACCTGCCCTCCCCCCTCCATGGAGAACGCGGAGACGTTGGAAGAGATCTTGATCATGCAGGAGGGATCGGTCACACCGGTAAAGCTCAGCGTGATGGGCTCGCCCATCTTTGGCGTCAGCGTGTCGATCTGGATGTCGCTGTAGTTCGACCCCGCCGCATGGGCATGCGGCATCAGGGCCAGCGCCATCACGGCGGTGAAGAGTTTGGCTTTATTCATGGTGTTCTGTCGGTTTCTGGAGTTTTAAAAATTGGAGGCTCAAGGCGCCACGGTGAAGAAGACCTGGCCGCTGCCGGCGATCGGTGCGATTTCGCAGCGGATCTCGCCGGGCGCCATCGCCTCGTTGCCGGGCTGGCTGATGACCGTCCACTTGCCGGCCGGCAGGGTCTGGCCCAGGTTGTTGAGGTCCCAATCGAGGCTCTGGGTCTTGGCCGCGAAAACGACGTCGTCGCTGAGGTTGATAAAGGGCAGCTTGCGCACTCTGAAGACGAAGCTGCAGTTGTCGCCCTGGACTTTCAGCGTCGAGGGAATCGGCTCGCCCGGTGCATAGGTCGCCTTGGCCACCGAGAGGGCCATGATCACGCCCTTCTTGGGCTTGGGCGGGAACACGGCGGCGGGCGTCGGCACCAGCTCGAGCTTGGGCGTACCCAGGCAGCCCTTGTTGTCGATCTTGTCCTCGTTGTCCTGCACGGTCTCGATCAGCACGTTCTTGGCGCCCTGCTTGGGTACCGTCATGAGGCCCTTGCCCGCGCCCAGCACGTTCTTTTCATAGACCATGGCCTGTTCCTTGAAAATGCTCATCTCGGGCAGGATCCAGGCGCGCACGTGGTATTTGCAGGAGGCGTCGCCGGCGCCGTGCACGGTGATGTCCCAGGAATCCAGTTTTTCGACGGCGGTGACCTTGGAGATGAAGGAGCCGTAGTTGGGCGCCGGGCCGGACACGGGCGGCGCGTCGCCGCCCATCTTCTGGCGCTTGATCTCGAAGTCGGCCGATGCGCTGCCCGCGCAGTGGCTCTCGACGTCGGTGCGCGCCTTGACCGTCACGCGGAACTTTCCCTGGTTGGTGAACGTGAGTGTTCCGGGATTGAACTCGGTCGACGCCGCGGTCGTGAAGCCGCCGTTGAGCGACTGGCTCATCAACTCGACATTGAGCGCGTCGGGGCCGGTGTTGAGCGTCGTGACGCTGAAGTTCAGCAGGCAGTTGCTGTCGGGCTTGTCCAGAAAGATGGTCGAGTACAGCGACACCGTGCCGGGGCTGAACAGGTTGCCGCCGCGCAGCACCACCTGCTGGACCTTGGCCTTGAGGTTCACGGGCACCATGCCCTGGATCGCGGCCTGCGCGCCGGGCGCCATCACGGCGGCCGCGGCGTTGGCCGCGCCCGGCTTGGGCGCGGGCGCGTGCGGCAACCCGTCTTCAATCGTCAGCGTGGTGGAGGCCGAGCCCAGGCAGGCCACCAGGCCGTTGTGCGCAACGCCGGTCAGCGAGGCCGCGTACTTGCCGGGCTTGGTGTATTGGCGCATGCGGCCCACCGCGTCCATCGGGTATTTGATGGGCACCATTTCCGATGCCGTGCCGTCGCTGTATTCGAGCTTGGCATTGCAGGCGAAGTTGACGTTCTTGTCGGGGCCGTAATAGGCCACGCCCATCATGTGCTTGATCTGCAGGACCTGGCCCGGCGCGGTGAGCTTGGGCGGATTGGTGGTGGTGGAAACGCCGTTGAGCGTGGAGCTCGCGCCGCTCAGCGTTCCCGCCTGCGCCAGGGGAGCGGCCAGCAGCGCCAGCGCGCCCGCGGCAGCCAGGATGTTCAGGGTTTTCATGGTGTGTTTTCTCCGGGTTGAAACCGCATGCATCCAGGCTGCACGAAGCGCTGTGGCGAAACGAAGGGGAAAGGGCTTACTCGACCGTGAAGGTCTTGGGGCCGGCGTCCGGTCCCAGCGTGCAGGAGTCGTAGTCGGCGTTCGACGGCGTGATGATCACGGAGTAGGTGCCGGAGGCGTAGGTGTGCTGCTCGTCGGAGCCAGGCTGTATCGCGCCGGCGCCGGTCTTCTTGCTGGTGCCGTCGCCGAAGTTCAGGATGTAGCTGCAGGCCGAGTTGGGCGCGGTGCCTACCCACTTGGTGCTGATCAGGCGCACCTTGGGGTTGAGCATGGGCGTCACGACCAGTTTGGTCATCATGGACGGCGGCAGCGGCGTCGGCGGGTTGACCTTGATGCTGACCGAGATCGGCGCATCGCTCACGCAGGGGTTGCCGCCGTAGCTTTTCGGCAGGACCACTGCGGTGAAGGTGCCGGCCTGCGAGAAGGTCTTGTTGATGGTGCTCCACTGGCCGTTGTCGGCCAGCATGTTGTCGAACTTCGTGCCGTCACCCCAGGTGACCGTGCCGCCGCAGATCTTGCCGGCGCCCAGGTTGATGCCGTCGAACTTCATCGCGACGGATTCGCCAACCTTGATCTCGGCCTTCAGGAACTTGGCCGACACCAGCTTGGTGACGGGGGCCGGGGGAGGAGGAGGTGGCGGCGGCGTGGTCAGCACGGGCTTGACGACGGCGGTGGGCAAAGGCGTGGGCAGGGTGCGCGTGGGCGCCTTGCCGTCCGCCGCGGCGGGCTTGTCGGTGGCAAAGGCCTGCATGCTGAGGCCGAGCACCGCAAGGGCGGCCAGCGAAAGAAGGGAACGGTTCATGGTGTGTGTGTCCTGGTAAAGAGTGGGATGAAAAGAGTGGACGTAAGGGCCTGGCGCCTGTTGAGTCGCGGGGGCCCGTCGCGAGGTTCAATCCCGCGCGGAAAAATTCAGGGCGCCATGCCCGCGGCGGGCGGGTAAGGATTCGGGAAGGCCGCAAGGGCCTGCACCGCAGCCTTCAGTTCGACGGCCTCCTTGCCGTCAGCAACGCCTGGCGCTGTTGCGGCGCCCGTCAGTTGCCCGGCCACCGGAAGCCGGGCCGGCGCTGCCGCACGGGCGATGCCGTAGCCAACCAGGCCGATGCACAGCAGCGCGGCGCAGAAGGCCGCGGCCAGGGTGCCCAGCGTGCGCGACACGCGGCGCGCCAGGCTTCGCGTCGGGATGGCATGCGGGCGTCGCGCCACATGGACTTGCAGGGGAATGGTTCTGATCATGGGAAGGCTCCTGGGTGTTGGGCGCAAGGTTTTTCGGCCCGTTCAATACGCCGGCTTGAGGTTGGCGCGGCAGCCCATGCGGTTCCAGCTTTCCTTGTAGTAAGTCGTGCCCCACTGCCAGTCAGGCGTGGACTTGGGGCACTTGACCATGGGCTGGGGAATGGAGTTGAAGCTCAGTTCGCCGTTGCCTGAACCGTGCGTCCAGCCATCGGGTGCGGCCACAGGCACTTTGGGCGTGCAGGTCAGCTGGCCGGTCTGCTGGTTGCGGTTATTGGCATAGCCGTCGGGGCAGGTGGCATCGGATTTGACGCAATAGGCCTCGCCCTTGGAGACGTCCACGCCCTGCGTGTACTTGGTGTAAGGCGTCGGGCAGGTCATGGCTTCGGACATCGTGATGGCGCCCATCGTGATCACGGGCGCCTGGGGCTGCAGGGCACCCATGCCCATGCCGGCCGCGGGCTTGCCGGCGGGAGCGGGAGTCGCCGGCGTTGCTGGCGTGGCCGGTGCCGCCGGTGCCGGTTTGTCCTTGACGACCACGGTGATCTTGGCTTCGCCGCCGCACTTGGGATTGAGCGAAGGGCTGCCCATGGCCGTGACCGTGTAGGTGCCGGCCTTGGAGAGGGTCTTGTCCATCACGCCGCCGCCCGCCGGCTGGTTGTTGACGAGCGCGTTGTCCGAAGGCTCGTAAGGGCCGCCGGCGTACACAAAACGCGCGCCGCAGGCGCCGCTGCCGCTGGTGGTGACCTTGTATTTGACCGACTCGCCGGCCACCGGGTTGGCCGGCACGGCAGTCAGGCCGGTGATGGTGCCGACCGCGTGGGCCGTGCCGCACAGGGTGACGAGGGAGGCCAGGCAGAGCGCATATTTTTTCAGGGAGGTTTTCATGGAGGGACTCGCAATAAAAGAAAAAGAAGAAGTGAAGGGATCACCGGGCACGCGGCGCCGGCGCGACATGTATGAGTCGCCTGGTCCGCCTGCGCGGTTCAATGGCGATGGCGTTGTTTTGCGCGGCGGAAAAATCAGGCCGCGGCCGGATGGCGCGAGCGCGCCTCGACGGCGCCTGCCTGCATCACGCCGGCCAGCATCTCGTAGGCGGCGGTCCAGGCCTCGCGGACGGCGGGCGTGAATTTGTCGCCCAGCCCCTGCTCCAGCGTCCACAGCAGGGCGCTGCCGACGGTGGCGTAGTGCGCATCGCGCACACCGTACTTGACGTGGCGCGCGCCGAGCTGGCGCACCACGGGCACCATGGTGTCGAGCTGGGTCAGGCCGTTGACGGCGGAGTTGAGCATCGCCATCAGCATCCGGCCCTGGTGCGCCAGGTCGCCCTTGAACATGGGGCGCAGCGAGGGATCGAGGACAAAAAGGCGCGTGTAAAAAAGCTCGGCGGCCGCCGGCGCGATGGGGCGCACGTCGGCAAAGGTGGATTGCACCAGGTTGATTTGCTCTGAGTTCATGGCTTGATTTCCTTGTGTTCCATGTAAATGGTCTTGATCGACATGCACCTTGTTACCCAAGATGCGTGCCAGAACATTTATTCAATGAAATCAATGACTTAAAGAAAACCAGCGGCGGCCGGCTGTCGGGATTCGCCGACAGCTTTCAGGGGCCGGGAAGAAAACACCAGGGAGATCATGGGACTGGGGTGTCTGCGCGCGCAGACAAGTTGCGCCCCGGGACTTGTGACTACTTGCTGCCGCGCCTGAATGCGCWGATCCATTGGCCGGGTCTTGCGCCGACTTGCGCGCCCTCGCCCTCTGCTGAGGGTGGCTGGCCGGGGGTAGCCCGGCGGCTACTCACTTTTCTTTTGCTTCGCCAAAAGAAAAGTAAGCAAAAGAAAAGGCGACCC